>JABZFQ010000203.1 GCA_014237365.1 Desulfobacteraceae bacterium
CCTACGGGATATTGCCGAATACATTGGGCCGTATTTTCCGGAGGTTCGAATCGTTTTGCACATTCCACCAATATCTCGCATATATCACAGAGCGGGGAACCATCCCCGAAAATCAATAAGGAACGTGGACGAATTAACTTCCCCCAACTATGCATCACAGATTCAGGCCGCCTTTGTTTGATCTCAGATCACAAAAATATTGAAATAGCTCGCTATTCCTTCAACTTTTGTGATCTGAGATCGAACAAATTCGACCCAAATCTGTGCGCTTACTTGCGGAAGTTAATTCGTCCACGTTCCTAACTTTGTTCTATTTTGGTTACAGTCATTTCTTTTTTTTGATCTTTGATTCACATTTTCTGATAGAGATGGCAGCATTCACTCACTTTTTTGAAATGTGTTTGAAATTTTATTGAAGGCTTTTCTGCTTCACCTAATATTAGATAGCCGTGTTTGGCCAATGCGCGATATAACTTGTCGAATATCAGATCCTGATATTTAGTGTTAAAATAAATCAGAACATTTCGGCAGAATACCATATCAAAATCACCATATATGCTTTCAGGGGGAACGCAACTTTTTTTCTCAAGCATGTTGTAAAAAGCAAAAGTTACTACATTCTTTATTTCTGGAATTAATCTGAATGACTCGCGTTCAGTCATAAAATATTTGGTCAAAAGCCTGTATTTAACATCCTTGATGCTTTCAAAGGAATAGACCGCCTCTTTGGCCTTTTTTAATGCCCTGCTATCAATATCCGTGGCAAAAATATTCAAATTGAAATTAAAATCTTCCTTTTCAAAAATTTCATTGATCAGGATAGCAAGGGTGTAAGGTTCTTCGCCCATTGAACAGCCGGTTGACCAGATTCGCAGACAATGATCAGCGGAATTCTTTTTTTCATGAACAATAACAGGGAGAATTCTTTCGGCAATATATTCAAAGCTCAACGAATCCCTGAAAAATCGGCTCACATTGATTGTCAGCACATCCACCAGGTTATCAATCTCATCCGGGTGTTCCCGGATGAAGTGGAGATATTCATCATAATCTTTACATTTTGAAGCTGAAAGTCGTTTTCCAGCCCGACGTTCGATCATGGAAGCACGGTACCCGGAAAAATCAAAACTCCGTTTCTCATTCAAATACTTGAGGATGAGTTTTAAGTCGTTATTCATACTGGCCTGGTCGTTCCCATTTACCCATCAAATCGCAATTCTTTAAAAATTCATGAACAGGCTGCATGCTTGCCGGACCCTTTGACTTTTTGCGTTTTAGTTTATAAACAATCTGGACTGGCGTTGCATCTTTTAGAAAGCTGTGAAAACGAAATAATAAGGCGGGACAGTCTATAAATTCAATCTCTTAGCAACTCCTTAAATTTTGCTTGATTGTGGAATTGCCATAGGGCCAAAATGGCAAAAAGTGTCCCGCTTTAAGTTGGTAGCCCTATTCACTTCTCACTATTCACTTCTCACTTTCCACACAGTTCCTTCAATATTCAATATTCAATTTTCAATATACAATCTTCAATTGTCCAGCGTCTCTCGCACCTTGCACGCCAGCTTTTTCGGTGTAAAAGGCTTTTCAAGGAAATTCAGCCCCGGCGCCAAAACACCGTGACGAACAATGGCGTTGTCCGTGTATCCTGACATATAAATCACCTTCATTCGCGGATATAGAGGCTGCAGCCGTTCTACTGCTTCCCTGCCGCCCATTTTCGGCATCACCACATCGGTTATCATCAGATCAATTTGACCATCGTGCTCCTTGCAAACCTTTAAGGCATCTTCGCCATTTTCAGCTACAAGGAGTTTGTACCCAAGCTGCCGAAGTGCTTTTTGCGCAAAATTTCGGAGTGAATCATCGTCTTCTACAATTAAAACAGTTTCAGAGCCGCCAGGATGCTCTGCACAGGTACGTTCTTTCTCCTCCGCCTCAACATCTCCCTCCACCTTGGACAGATAGACCTTGAAGGTTGTCCCTTTTCCGGGCTCACTGTAAACCCAGATAAAACCATTGTTTTGTTTGACAATGCCGTAGGCAGTAGATAGACCAAGTCCCGTACCCTTGCCGACTTCCTTTGTGGTAAAGAAAGGATCGAAGACATGTTCCCTGGTTTCTTTGTCCATTCCAATGCCGGTATCGCTTACAGCCAGCATCACATAATGGCCTGGCTTTTCTTCATGAATACCGCGCTCGCGAAAATAGTTCTTATCCAGATCAGCATTGGCTGTCTCAATGGTGAGCAATCCTCCCTGTGGCATGGCATCTCTGGCATTGACCACCATGTTTATGATTATCTGGTCGATCTGTCCGGAATCAGCATAGACTTTCCACAGCTCAGGTTCTAAAACCGTTTGAAACTCAATATCCTCTCCGATCATACGTTTAAGCATCTTTTCCGTCTCGTTTATTCCTATATTCAGATCCATAATCTCAGGCTTGATTATCTGCTTACGGCTGAAGGCAAGAAGCTGCCGGGTAAGAGATGTCGCCTTTTCCCCGGCTTTCTTGATCTCTTCTATTCCCTCGCGTATGGATTCATCCTTGATGACATTCATCAATGCAAGCTGGGCATTACCGATGATGACGGTCATCAGATTGTTGAAATCATGGGCAACGCCTCCGGCAAGCGTGCCTACGGCCTCCATTTTCTGGGACTGGCGAAGTTGGGCTTCGAGTTTCTTTTTTTCTTTCTCTGCCTGCTTGCTCTCGGTAATATCAATCATCATGCCCTGAACAAAGATAGGTTCTCCGGCCTCGTTTTTTACAACAACTGCCTCATCTCTAAACCAGACAGTACGACCGGTTTTTTTTAGCATTCGATATTCTGATACAAAGGGAATATCATTGGGGTGACTTGCTGCTGTCTCTTTTAGCACACGATTCCTGTCATCCAGATGAAGCTGTTTATCCCAGATATCGTTATTTGCCTTAAATTCTTCTTGTGTAAATCCAAGGATCGACTCAATTTGCGGGCTGATATATTGTGTTGTGCCGTATTCGTCAAGTGCGGCAGTATATGTAATTGTAGGAATCTTTTCTACCAGGGTTCGGAATTTGGCTTCAGATTCAATCAGCGCCTCCTTTGCCTGTTGCAGTCTGGTGGTAGAAACCAGCATTGACTCTGTCATCCGGTTATAGCCCCGGAGTAGGTTTAAAATTTCATAGTCCCCTTTTTCCTCCAAACGGTATTTTAAATCCCCATTTTCTATTTTTTCCATGCCCAGGCTAAGGTTTTTCAATGGCTTGCTAAGATAACCGGATACAACATAAACCAGAAACAATCCTATCGCTAAACAAACAATCGTCATGATTATGGTCATCTTCACAGAATCGTTTATCTGTTTGTAGAAAACTTCTTCATTCATTCCCACATGGATCTCGCCAGGCATATGCCTGGCCGTGCGTATTGCAAAATCCTTGACGCGTCCTTTATCGGTTATAAGAAGTTTCGATGTGGCCAGTTTACCCGCGGGCAAAAAATTGACGTTAAAAAGTTCGGATGGAAAACCCGTATCAAAGGTATGCGCAAGTAAATGCCCATTATCTCCAATTACAAAGATATAATCTATGTAAGTTACATCACTGCGAATGCTTTTGATGGCCGCTGTTAATTGCAGGACATCACCGGTATAAACCATATCTATTATGTCATTATGCAAATGTATGGTAAGTGAGGCACGACGATATTCCGCTTTTTCTACCATGCTGTTTTTATAAAATGCTAATGAAAAAATCAAAAAGGCGCTGCATATCAAAGCCATAAGCAATGAAAAAACCAACATCTGTTTTGTTCTGAATCTCATCTTAAGAATCTCCAAGGAGTCTGTATTTTTCAGCTATCTTTTTTAAAACATCATAATTTTGCGGCTTGAAATCAGTGAACCCGCCGAGCATTTCGGTTTTATCCCAGTTGATGAGCCCGTCTTTATGTTTTCCTGCGGGGTCAAATCGAAGTAAGGCTGTTTTGACCTTATCTACTATTTCTTCAGGCACATTCTTATTAACCGCTATGCCGCTGCGAGGGTGATAATCTGAGAGAGCTATTATACGTATTACCCCATCCTTTTCAAGCCTGAATGCCAGTGCGTCCTGTATTCCGCCTGCCAAAGCATCTCCTTTGATAACTGCCCGTGCGCAATTCCAGTGGGAACCTGTAAAAAAATATTTATTGAGATCACCTAATAAAACACCCTCTTTTTCTAACATATAGCGCGGGATAAGATAGCCTTGAGTGGAGTGCTTGGACCCAAAAGCAAAACA
Source organism: Desulfobacteraceae bacterium (assembly GCA_014237365.1). Taxonomy (GTDB): domain Bacteria; phylum Desulfobacterota; class Desulfobacteria; order Desulfobacterales; family ETH-SRB1; genus B13-G4. The sequence goes on from JABZFQ010000203.1 coordinate 4,270, forward strand.
GCAGCCTTTTAACTGGCATAGTTGTTTTATGGGGGAGTTCTTTTCAACAATAATGGCGGCTTGATAGTCGCCTTTTTTATTCTGACCCAGTCCCTTGACCAGCATTCTTACACCATAGTCATGTTGGGCTTTAAGAAAACTCAAGCCTCCCATGATGGCAAACTGTGCCTTGCCAGCGCCAATGTTCTCAATGGCTTCCTGATAACTCTTTGAAAAAAGAAGCGTGAAATCAAGCCCTGTTTCCTTTTCAAGATAGTCAAGAAAAACTCCGTAAATTTTTATTTCTTCCGATGGGTCAATACGACGATCAAAACAGAATGTTAAGCTCTTTCCCATGTCTGTTGTTTTTACTAATTGACTGACATCTGATACTCTTTTATCAAGATCAACTTTCCGGCTTTCCTCTCCCTTTTCGCAGGAAAGCACAGCGACAAAAAACAGAAATATCGCAAAAACAACAGCAAAATTCTTAAAGACTTTCATATCCTTCTCCCCACTAAAATTTTGTAACCGTTCACAGTTTTTTCAATGAACTATTGAAACATTTTGGAATGTCAACTCTTAAGGAACGTGGACGAAAGAACTTCCCCAACTATGCATCACAGATTTGGGCATACTTGTGGAAATTAATTCGTCCACGTTCCTAAATCAATTCTTTTAATTCTAAAAACTACCTAAGCCTGCAAATAATTTTTGCATTATACCACATTACATCCCAAAAAAATATTGCGGATATTTTCTGAAATATTCTTGACCTGTATTTCTCATAAATAGCCAGATATAAATATCAAACACAAGGGATTGTATGGCTAATAAGTTAAAACTACTAATAAGAAATAAATTTTTTAACGTTGTAAATTTACCGTCATTTTTATCTTGACACTTAATTTTAAATGGTACAAAAAAAGAATATTTAATACACTGGTTTAATGAGTATGTTAATATGACTATTGCTATGAACGGGAACGAAAGAACTTCCCCAAGCAGGCGTATAGATTTGGGGAAGTTATTTTGTCCCCCCCGTTCCTAATGACTTGCTCAAAAATAAGCTTGCTTTTTCGCGCTTAAGAGTTGAGTCAGGCTTAGGAACGTGGACGAATTAACTTCCATTCTATAGATTCTCAGATAAATAATTTCACTGCGTTATCGGTCGTACTTCTCGACGACGTACTAACATGTATGCCTTATCGAAGTCCTCCATCTATCCTTGTGAAATGAATTATCTGAAAGTCTATAGGTTATAGCATCTTTTTGCTGCTCACCTAATTATTTTCAATCTCATAATATCCTACTTTTTCTCTAAAACGGAGGAGGCTATGCCTGATCTTGAAAAATTGTACTTTGATGGAAATGGATTTGAATCAGAATATGATTATGAATCTACACACAATAAAGTTGGTTTAAGAAATATTTTTGATGAAGTTATAACTTGGGATGATATGTATGATAATTTGTGGGATGAGGAAATATGGGATGACTATTTTTAACTTAGGAACGTGGACGAAATAACTTCCCCAACTATGCATCACAGCTTCAGGCCGCCTTCGTCCGATCTCAAATCCCAAAAATATTGAAATAGGTAAGCTATTCCATCAACTTTTGTGATCTGAGATCAAACAAATTCGACCCAAATCTGTACGCCTACTTGGGGAAGTTAATTCGTCCACGTTCCTTATTAATTCAAAAATAAAATTCATAAGAAATGCCGTGTCGTTCGGTGGTGAACTTTTACGATTTTACGAAATCTAAAGGTTGCTATTATGAAAAAAAATCCTGATCTTGAAGTCAGCATTGGAGAGATAAAGCTTAAAAACCCTGTAATGACAGCATCCGGCACGTTTGGCTATGCGAGCGAATTTAAGGAGCTGTTTGAATTGAGCCGCCTTGGAGCAATTATTGTTAAAGGTTTATCAATTGAGGCTTCAAAGGGTAACAAACCTCCAAGAATTGTTGAAACGCCTTGCGGTATGCTGAATGCAATCGGTCTTGAAAACGTTGGCCTTGAAGTTTTTTTGCAAGAAAAGCTTCCTTTCTTAAAAACACTTGCAACACCTACCTTTGTAAATATTTATGGAAAGGATATTGTCGAATATGCTGAGCTTGCATCACGCATAGATGATATTGAAGGGATATCAGGCATTGAGGTCAATATTTCATGCCCTAATATAAAAGCAGGCGGTATGGCCTTTGGCGTTGATCCTGAATCAGCGTTTAATGTTATCAAGGCTGTTAGAAAAAGCACAGCAAAAACTCTTATAGTTAAACTATCGCCGAATGTGACAGATATTACAAAGATCGCAAAAAGTGTGGAAGAGGCGGGCGCTGACGCCGTATCATTGATAAATACTATTACGGGTATGAGCATAGATATTGAAACCCGTCGCCCAAAGCTTGCTAATATTACTGGAGGCCTTTCCGGACCCGCGATCAAGCCGGTAGCTCTTCGTATGGTCTGGCAGGTTGTTCAAAAAGTAAAAATTCCGGTAATTGGTGTCGGTGGAATTATGACGCCAGAGGATGCTCTTGAATTTTTGATAGCCGGCGCTGTGGCTGTTCAGGTCGGTACGGCTAATTTTATTAACCCGAATGCTACCATAGATATAATTGAAGGTATTGAAAAGTTTCTTATCAAAAATAATATTCCAAAGATTACGGATATTATCGGAACGCTTGATGTTGAAGGCTGAAACCTTTTAGAAATAAATGGTAGTCCCTGCAATGCAGGTTGGGGAATATCGCTCCACAAAGGTATCCTTCTTGAACTCAATAAACTGGTCAAAAAAATGATTCGGATTAACGGAAACCCATCCATGATGATGTCCAGGCTTTGATGCGCCTGTTAACATGATGCCGAAACAGTCTTGTTTAGGAAAGTTTTCTTTTTTAGGAACGTGGACGAATTAACTTCCCCAAGTAGGCGCACAGATTTGGGTCGAATTTGTTTGATCTCAGATCACAAAAGTTGATGGAATAGCGTGCTATTTCAATAGTTTTGGGATTTGAGATCGGACAAAGGCGGCCTGAAGTTGTGATGCATAGTTGGGGAAGTTATTTCGTCCACGTTCCTAATATAGCAAGCAGCTTATCAGTGCTTATTTTTGAAGCGGTATTTGTAACCCATTGATTTGTTTAGAATCAAAAACCATGCCAAATTTCGATGCAATTGCTCTGGCTGGGCTTGGGACTTGCCTTGACTTCCATAATTGGAAATTGTAGGCTCACCCTTAACCAAACTTTAAAACAGGTAAGATATGCTAAGAGATGAAATTTTAAAATACTTGCATGCTCTTAACGAAAAGCTTCAGCAACGAAATGTAAAAGGTGAAATCTGTTTGTATGGTGGCGCGGTTATGTGTCTTGTTTATGATGCAAGACCCAGCACAAAAGACGTTGATGCTATTTTTCAACCATCTGAGATTATAAGAGAGGTAGCCAAAGAAATTGCGAATGAGTATGAACTGGTGAATGATTGGCTAAATGATGGCGTTAAAGGATTCCTTGTTGAGCATCCAAGAAAAGTATTTCTTAACTTGTCCCACTTGGTCGTTATGGTTGCTGATCCAGAATATATGTTGGCGATGAAATCCCTTTCAGCAAGAATTGATGGAACAGACAGTAAGGATATTGAATTTTTAATCAATAAATTAAAAATCACTACTGTTGATGAAGTGTTGAAAATAATAGATAAATATTATCCACGTCGAATTGTCAAACCGGCGACTCAATTTTTTTTAGAGGAAGTATTCGATGAAATACATGACAATCCAAGAAGCTAAGATGGCTATATTGAAAAGTGGAGAAAACTGGAGAATTCCATTTATGGAATTCGTCGATGATTTACGTCGCACACGCAATCATAGTCTAATAGAGAAGCCTTTCTCCTTAAATGATGGAAATATTGATTCACTGTTAGCTTCAACAATAGAGTATTTATGTGATGAAATGGGAATTGAAACGCCGAATTGGATCTGGAAAGTTCCATCTTGCAAAGAGCCCTGGTTTGTTTCCGGATATGATAATTTAAAAGCAATATCGATAGCAGAAAGTCCCGTGTTTTTTCGCAGAAGGAAAATATTTGTATTGGAAAATTTTCTTTCACGTGTATAAAATAAAGAAACGCAGAGAGCCTGTGCAACCGAAAAGGTCTAATTCGAGCGTTGCAAGATGATTGATATGCTTCAGACTTCAACCTGTTGTAGGAACGTGGACGAATTAACTTCACCAAGTAGGCGCACAGATTTGGGTCGAATTTGTTTGATCTCAGATAACAAAAGTTGATGGAATAGCTTACCTATTTCAATATTTTTGTGATTTGAGATCGGACAAAGGCGGCCTGAAGCTGTGATGCATAGTTGGGGAAGTTATTTCGTCCACGTTCCTTAGATAACTTCAGATGTTTCTATGGGATTCGCTTTTAAGTATTCCAGCCGGTTAAGTCCATTAATGTAAGCTTTCGCACTGGCTGTGATAATATCCGGATCAGCGCCCCTGCCGAGGGCAATAAGTCCGTTTTCTTTTAATCGTACAGTAACTTCGCCCTGTGCATCCGTACCTCCACTGATGGCGCTGACGGAAAATCTTAATAGTTCTGATTTTGAACCTGTAAGTTTTGCAATAACGTTATAGGCAGCATCAATCGGGCCATTTCCATATCCGGAGCCCTGTAAGGATTTTTCATTTATTTTAAGTTTAACTCTTGCAGTTGGATGTACTGTCGTTCCGCTTGAAACATGAAGATATTCAAGATTGAAGACTTCCGCTGTTTTTAAGATGCTCTCAGTAACAATAACTTCCAGGTCTTCATCTAAAATATGTTTTTTCTTATCTGCAAGCTCCTTGAATTTTTTAAAAACAAGCTTTAACTCTTCATCACTAAGATCGTATCCTAATTCCTTTAAATGTGAGCGAAGCGCATGTCTGCCGGAATGCTTTCCCAAAACAAGCTTACTCTTACTTAACCCTATGGTTTCAGGCTTCATAATTTCATATGTCATGGGATTCTTCAGCATGCCATCCTGATGGATTCCAGCTTCGTGGGCAAATGCATTGGCTCCTACGATTGCTTTATTCGGTTGAACCATAATTCCGGTTATCATGCTTACAAGCCGGCTTGTCGGGTAAATATGTTCGGTATTTATATTGGTGGAAACAGGAAGAAAGTTGGGCCTTGTATGCAGAGCCATTACCACCTCTTCAAGTGAAGTATTGCCCGCTCTTTCTCCTATTCCATTTATAGTTACTTCTGCTTGCCTGGCTCCGGCATATATTGCTGCAAGAGTATTTGCAGTGGCAAGGCCAAGATCATTGTGGCAGTGAACGCTCAGGACAGCTTTATGTATATTTGAGGTGTGTGCCATAACATATTTTACAAGATCACCAAATTCCTGTGGAATAGCATATCCTACTGTATCAGGAAGGTTAAGAGTAGTAGCTCCTGCTTCAATTGCCGCTTCGAAAACCCGGCAGAGGAAGTCACGATCACTTCTTGATCCATCTTCTGCTGAAAATTCAACGCTGTTGGTGAGAGATTTAGCATATTTGACTGTTTCAAAAGCGGTTTTAACCACTTCTTCTCTACTCATTTTCAGCTTATATTTCATATGAATATCTGAAGTAGCTAAAAAGGTATGAATCCTGGGATTTTTTGCATGACAAATTGCAGCCCAGGCACGGTCAATATCATTTTTTTGTGTTCTAGCCAGTGCGGCTACTTCAATGTTTTTTACAACACCCGCGACTTGGGCAACCGCCTCAAAATCTCCCTCAGATGCGGCAGGAAATCCGGCTTCCAGCACATCAACGCCGAGTTTTTCCAACTGTGTAGCAAGCCGCATCTTTTCTCCGGTATTCATGCTTGCTCCCGGAGACTGTTCACCATCTCTTAGCGTAGTATCAAAAATTATTACTTTTTCATTCATGACTTAGCTCTTGAAAGTTTATGCTGAAAACTGTCTGCAAGTGCCTGCCAGCTTGCTTCAATAATATCTTCTGAAACGCCGATTGTGCTCCAGATACGATCTTCATCACGCGATTCTATTAAGACCCTTACCTTTGCGGCAGTCCCTTCCCATGCATCAATTACTCTAACCTTATAGTCTATAAGGTGCATGGAACCCAGGTCTGCTACATAGAATTTTTCAAGAGCTTTGCGCAGAGCGTTATCCAAAGCCCCTACCGGTCCATTTCCTTCAGCAGCAGTAATTTCTTCAGTGCCATCTACAGATATCTTTATCGTTGCATGAGCAGAACATGGGCAATCTTTTTCCTTTTCAATATGGACCCTAAAGGATTTCAGTTCGAAAAGAGGCTTAAACTGTTTTGTAAGTTTTTCCATCAGTATTTTAAATGAAGCATCAGCTACTTCAAACTGGTATCCTTTTTCTTCCATACGCTTTAATTCCAAAACGATCTTGCGGCTGTCAAAACCGTTTGTTCCAAGCTCTATGCCGAGTTCTTTGGCTTTGTATTCCACGTTGCTTTTGCCGGCAAGATCAGATATCAGCACGCGGCGTTCATTCCCTACTATTTCAGGATTCATGTGCTCGTAAGCTTTAGGTACTTTCATTATGGCGCTCACATGAATACCACCTTTGTGGGCGAATGCACTTTTGCCGACAAAAGGTCTTGAATTAAGGGGGGTCATATTTGCGGATTCACTTACAAACCTGGATATGTTTTTGAGTTTTGCCAGATTTTCTTTGGAAATACATTGACGATTCATTTTTACACTGAGAATAGGTATGATTGAAGTAAGATCCGCATTTCCGCATCTTTCTCCATATCCATTTATCGTTCCCTGCACCATAACAGCGCCCTGGCTTACAGCCGCAATGGAATTAGCTACAGCAAGGCCACTGTCGTTGTGAGTATGGATTCCGATTTTAATCGGCGGAGAATTTGTTTTTTCCCTGTACTTATTGAGAGTATTATACACATCATTCATAATGGTTGCTATATCATCTGGCAGTGTTCCACCATTTGTATCACAGGGAACAACTGTCTCAGCTCCACCATCTATAGCTGCTATAAGAGTCTGTAAAGCATATTCTCTATTTGCTAAATAGCCATCAAAAAAGTGCTCGGCATCATAAATAACTTCACGACCGTTTTTTTTAAGAAACGATACGCTGTCTTTTATCATGGCAAGATTTTCCTGCAGGGTATTGTTCATAACCTGCTTGACATGAAGATCCCAGGTTTTGCCGAATATTGTTACAGCAGGGGTGCTGGTTTTAATAAGTGCTTTTAAGTTTTGATCCTCATCAGCGCTAATTTTCGGCCTGCGAGTTGAGCCAAATGCAGTAAGGCGAGCGTTTTGAAATTTAATATTTTTAGCCAGTTCAAAAAAGCGCTCGTCCCTGGGATTGGAACCTGGCCAGCCACCTTCTATGTAATGTATCCCAAGGTCATCAAGCCTCTGTGCGATTTTTATCATTTCTTCAGCACTGAAATTGATGTTCTCTCCCTGAGCCCCGTCCCTCAAGGTGGTGTCATATAATAAAATTGGTTCCATTTTGTTGTTCTCCCAAGAATAAAAGTAACAGTTCACGGTTGTCGGTTCACAGTTCACAGTTTTTTCAACCGTGAACCGATAACCGTAAACCGTGAACGGTTACGAATAAAAATACATCTTTACTATTTTTTTCGGTTTTCAGGTCTCAATGCTCTTACCGCGGCACCGGCTGTCCACATTTCCGATTTTTTTATAACATCAAGTTCTTTTCTCAGTTTTACAAGATAATCAGGCGCACTGTTGGCCTCAAGAACTCGTTGAGTCTCTTTACCTGTTTTAACACGGTCATAAAGTTCTTCAAAAACAGGAGCCACTGCATCCCGGAATTTTGGAGCCCAGTCAAGAGCCCCTCTCTGGGCGGTTGTGCTGCAGTTTGCAAACATCCAGTCCATGCCGTTTTCTCCAACAAGACGTATAAGACTCTGAGTCAGCTCTTCAACTGTTTCATTAAAAGCCTCGCTCGGAGAATGACCATTTTCCCTGAGAATATTGTATTGCGCCTCCATAGTGCCGGCAAGACATCCCATAAGGACTCCGCGTTCTCCGGTAAGATCACTATAAACTTCCTGTTCAAAGGTTGTGGGGAAGAGATAGCCCGAACCTATTGCTATTCCGAGAGCAAGAGTTCTTTCCTTTGCTCTGCCGGTATAGTCCTGGTGTATTGCATAACTGGAGTTTATACCGCTTCCGTCCAGAAAATTTCTTCGGACGTTTGTCCCTGATCCTTTTGGAGCAACCATAATAACATCTATATTCTCCGGGGGTATAACACCTGTCTGATCTTTATAAACAATAGAAAATCCATGCGAGAAATAAAGAGCATCTCCTTCATTAAGGCATGTCTTTACCATTGGCCATGTGGCAACCTGTCCTGCATCCGAAAGCAGTTCCTTGATAATAGTTCCTTTTTTTGCTGCTTCCTCAATGGGCAACAGCGTTTCACCTGGGACAAAACCGTCTGCAACAGCTTTATTCCAGTATTCATCTCCTTCAAGCTGTCCTATTATTACATTAAAACCGTTATCTTTGAGGTTTAATGCCTGTGCCGGGCCTTGAACCCCATATCCAAGGATAACAATTATTTCATCTTTTAGAACTTCTCTTGCTTTATCCAGAGAAAATTCTTCTGCTGTTATTATTTCTTCCACAACTCCACCAAAATCGATTTTTGCCATCTTTTTCTCCTTTAATAAATAACGGTTTACGGTTGTCGGTTTACAGTTTACAGTTTTGATCAACCGTAAATCGTAAACCGTGAACTGTAAACCGTAAACTGCTTGTTACATCTATACATCTTTCGGCTCGCGGGATAGAGCAATAATCCCTGTTTTAGCAATTTCCTTGATTCCTGAAGGTTTCAGGAGACTCAATATGGCAGATAGTTTATCTTCATCTCCTGTTATTTCAATAGTGTAATGTTCCAGTCCGACATCTATTATTTTAGCTCTGAAAATATCGACTATCCTGAGAATTTCAGCTCGGTTTTCGGGCTTGGCGTTAACCTTTATAAGAGCCATTTCTCTTTGAACAAATTCCGTACCTGTAAGCTCAAATACCTTTATTACATTTATGAGCTTGTGAAGCTGTTTGATAATTTGTTCTATTATCTGCTTGCTTCCAGTTGTGACAATGGTAACCCTTGATACATGAGGCTCGGTGGTTTCGGCAACGCACAGGCTGTCGATATTATAGCCCCTTCCACCGAATAATCCTGAAATTCTGGAAAGTACACCGGGCTGGTTCTCAACCAAAATCGAAAGTACATGTTTTTCTTCTATCATGATTAATATCCTTTTTTCTATCATGTAGCTTGGTGTTAAACTATGTTAAACCAGCAGCATTTTTGTTATGGGTGCGCCTGCGGGAACCATTGGATAAACGCATTCTTCCCGTTCTACAACAAAATCCATGATTACTGCTTTAGGCGTGGAAAGGCCTTCTTTAAGCACTTTTTCAACTTCTTCCGGTTTTGTAGCTCTTAATCCTACTGCTCCATAAGCTTCAGCCAGTTTAACAAAATCCGGAGTATGTTCCATACATGTTTGTGAATAACGCTTTTCGTAAAAAAGCTCCTGCCATTGCCTGACCATGCCAAGACAACTATTGTTCAAGATTACAACCTTAATCGGAAGACCGCATTGGGCAGCAGTTGCCATTTCCTGGATATTCATCTGAATACTGCCGTCTCCTGCAATATCCACTACAAGTTTTTTGGGGCAGGCCAATTGAGCCCCTATTGCTGCAGGAAGTCCAAAACCCATTACGCCCAAACCACCGGAAGTAATAAAATGATTGGGTTTGTCAAAATGATAATACTGTGCGGCCCACATCTGATTCTGACCTACTTCAGTAGTTATTATAGCTTTTCCCCTGGTTAGTTCGTAAAGCTTTTCCACAACGTATTGAGGCTTGATAACTTTTTTCTGATCATATGCCAGGGGTTTTGTATTTTTCCACGTATCAATTTCTTCAAGCCACTTTTTCCTCTTTTTACCTAAATCACCTAGATCTTCCTTGTCCATGAGCTTGTTAAGTTCTCCAAGTGTTGATTTACAATCACCGACAATAGGAACAGTAACAGGAATATTTTTTTGTATAGATGTTGGATCAATATCTATGTGTATTATTTTTGCCTGTGAAGCAAATTCATCGGTTTTTCCTGTAACACGATCATCAAAACGAACACCAATACCTATCATCAGGTCACAAGCTCCTGTTGACATGTTTGCCCTGTACGTGCCATGCATGCCAAGCATTCCAAGCCACAAAGGATCTGTTCCAGGGAATGCACCCAATCCCATCAAAGAACTTGTCAAAGGGATTTTTGATTTTTGTGCGAATTCTGTAAGCTCTTTTGATGCTTTTGAAAGAACAACTCCACCTCCGGCAAAAATAACCGGCCTTTTGGCATCCTTTATAAGACTTGCTGCTTTGCTAAGCTGCCTGATATTCGGCTTATACGTAGGATTGTAAGACTTTAAATGAATCTTTTTGGGCGGCTTATAATTAATTTTAGTTGCCGCGACATTCTTGGGAATATCTATCAGAACAGGTCCAGGACGTCCTGACTGAGCAATATAAAAAGCTTCTTTTACAATCCTTGCCAGATCTTTAGTATCTTTAACAAGATAATTGTGTTTTGTGCAAGGTCTTGTTATCCCAACAATATCAACTTCCTGAAAAGCATCGTTTCCAATAAGCTGGGTGGGAACCTGGCCGGTAAATATAACAATTGGAATTGAATCCATATAGGCGGAAGCTATTCCAGTAACTGTATTGGTTGCTCCGGGACCGGAAGTAACAAGAACGACACCCACCCCGCCGCTGGCTCTTGCATAACCGTCAGCAGCATGTACGGCCCCTTGTTCATGGCGCACAAGGACATGATGTATATCGGTCTTGGCAAGTTCATCATAGATATCTATGACAGCGCCACCCGGAAATCCAAAAATAGTTTTTACACCTTCTTCCTTTAGTACTTCCATAAGGATTTGTGCACCTGTAAGTTTCATAATAAATCCTTTCATTTAAATTGCGGGTTACGGGTTTTTACTTGAAAACTGCTCCATCGCTGGCAGATGAAACCATGCGAGCGTATCTGGCCATATAGCCATGGGTTATCTTTGGTTCTGGGGGAGACCACTTTGACAATCTGTTTTGTATCTCTTCTTCAGATACTTTAAGCGTTATGTTTTTTCCGGGAATATCTATAGAAATCAGATCTCCTTCCTGTATAATTGCAATAGGCCCGCCCTGCATAGCTTCAGGAGAAATATGTCCTATTGCAGCACCCCTTGTGCCACCGGAAAAACGGCCGTCTGTAAGCAGTGCGACATAGGCGTCCAGTTTCATCCCTGCAATTGCCGAAGTCGGAGTCAACATTTCGCGCATACCGGGACCGCCCATCGGTCCCTCATAGCGAATTACAATAACATCTCCTTTTTTTATTTTGTTCTCCATTATTGCTTTACCGGCATCTTCTTCTGAATCAAATACTCTGGCAGGACCTTCATGACATAACATTTCATCAAGAACTGCTGATTGTTTTACAACACATCCATCCGGGGCAAGGTTGCCGAACATTACAGCAAGTCCGCCCTGGGAGCGATAGGGGTTGTCGACTGAACGAATTACATTATTATCCAGTATCATTTTATCCCTGGTGTTTTCGCCAACTGTTTTGCCTGTTACTGTGATACATTCACCATTAATAAGCCCGGCTTCGGATAATTCCTTTATAACCGCACTTATTCCACCGGCACGGTTTAAGTCTTCCAGGTGATGAGTGCCTCCGGGACTTAAGGAACAGAGATGTGGTGTAACCTTGCTTATTTCATTAATCAGGTTGAGATCTATATCTACTCCAGCTTCTTTTGCTAAAGCTGTAAGATGCAGCACGGTATTTGTGGAGCAACCTAATGCCATATCAATTGTGAGTGCATTTTTAAAGGCTTTTTCTGTCATGATTTTTTTGGGTGTAATATCTTTTTCCAGAAGGCTCATGATCTGCATCCCGGCTTCCTTGGCGAGACGGATTCGAGCGGCCATAACCGCGGGTATTGTTCCATTGCCGGGCAGACCCATTCCTATAGCTTCTGTCAGGCAGTTCATAGAATTGGCAGTAAACATACCAGCACAGGATCCGCAAGTGGGGCAGGCGGTATCCTCAATTGCAGAGAGCTCTTTTTCAGTCATTTTCCCGGAAAGCACCGCACCAACAGCTTCAAAAACAGTGACAAGATCTATTTTTTCAGAGCCGGCTTTTTCAGGATGCTCTCCGGCAAGCATCGGACCTCCGCTTATTACAATGGTGGGGATGTCCAGACGTGCGGCCGCCATAAGCATCCCAGGAACAATTTTGTCACAGTTTGTAACCATTATCATTGCATCAAATGCATGAGCCACAGCCATAACTTCTATGGAATCGGCAATCAGTTCTCTGCTGCCCAGGGAATATTTCATGCCTGTATGATTCATGGCAATGCCGTCGCAAACACCAATTGTCCCGAATTCAATAGGAGTACCGCCTGCCATATAAACTCCAGCCTTTACAGCTTCAGTAATTTTATCAAGATTTATGTGGCCGGGGATGATACTGTTTGCTGAGTTGGCAATACCTATGAGAGGCTTTTTAATTTCAGAATCCGTATATCCCATTGCCTTAAAAAGACTACGGTGTGGGGCTCTTTCAATACCTTTTTTTGCATTATCACTTTTCATTTGAGAATCTCCATAATAAAAAAATCCGTTATCAGCTTTTGGGGCTGATAACGGATTTTTTAGAAATGGTTAATTTTTCGCAGTTATCAGCCCATTACCTCGTGGCAGGATAATACACCTGCTACGAGGACGCTAATTAGACCAATAACGGTTATTTCGGTTGCTTTTTTTGTCATGTTAACTACCTGAGTTTAAAGTTGCATATAACAATCTAAATTAAGAATGTCAAGCTTTTTGTAACCTAAGGGCTCGCATTCAAATGAAAAACTGAAGATAAATCTTATTTTTCCAATACCTTTTTTGGCATCCTTCATACGGATGACAGCTATTAGCTGTCAGCCGTTAGCTATTAGACAAAAACTTTATATAAAAACAGACAGTTAGGCTAAAAGCTAACGGCTATGCGCACAGATCATATTTTTTGAGGTATTTTTTAGGACATCCACAGCGTTTATTCTTAAAATTAGAAGTAAACACAACCCTGGCCTGGCCTGACACATTTTGACCCCCATTACATAAACTATCTATTGCTCTTATCATGAGGGACGATTATTTCTACCTCAGCGTCTGAGGAGTTTCCTGTTTCATCTGTTGCTGTAACCGTTATGGTATAAATACGTCCGTTTCCACTGCCGGATCTTTCAGCTCGAAGTTGAAATGTAATTACTCCATTGTCATTGTCAATTGATGCTTCGGTCCAGTCTGGACTTTCGTCTCCATCCCCAAGGCCATTTTGAGGTTCATTGCTTTCAATTGTCAGGGAGAGTATTACAGGCCCACCGCTATTGTCACTGGCATTCGCCCATATAGTGATATCAACCATCTTGTGATTGGGTGGCCATAAAATCATCTTATCAGCGACGGGAGCTAATGTTGGATCTGTTGTGTCGATTATTTCGACTTCTATATCACTTTCTACCGGATTATTAACGCCATCGTTTACACGAAGAGTTAATATATGAATTCCCATGTTAAGGTCAGAAATCACATGTTCCTGGAGGTCACAGGGACTGCCGCCGTGGATAGTTTGTACGTATTCGCTAAAAAGTGAGATTTCTCCTTCCACCCACTCGCAACTTACCAAATCACCATCAAAATCCGAGACCTGTCCCCCAAGGAGAACAGGAGTATTGATTTGATACACTCCTGTGCCTGAAGGTGCCGGAGTTGGAGCTGAATTATCAACAGTCAAAATCATTTCATCGGCAGAAATTGTCGTCCCGTCATCAACTTCAAGAGTAAGGGTATGTTGGCCTATAGATAAAAAGTAAGGAACAGCGCTTAAGTCAAGGTAAGCTTCACCATTAGCTCCAACATTTGCCCAGGAAAAAAGTACGGTTTCTCCCTCAAGCCATCTGTAAAGCAACGGATCATTATCTAAATCAGTAGCAGTGCCTTGAATAGTTGTAAAGTCTTGATCTTCACTGAGAATTATAAGATTGAGTCCCGCATCAGCTACGGGAGGATTGTTTGAATATTCTGTAAATCGGTCGGAAAAATCGGTTTTAGCATAGTCCCACACTTTAAAGTTGTCAATATCTCCTGAAGCCCCGCAATAACATTTTATAGGTGAGTTTTCTAAAAAATTACAGCCCATACTGCCACCCAAGACTAAGTACTTATTAAAGGAATACTGAGGAGAAAATGTTGCTGCCGATGAAGCTACTTCCTCGCCGTTCATAAATAATAATAGAGTTTTATTTCCGTAAGAATCTATTCCGTCGTGTTTCCATGCCATGCCGAAGTGCAACCATTCATCTTTATTAAAGGTAATCCAGCCTGAACTGAATTCGTTAGGAGTATCAGCCCGTACTGAAAAAGTTGAATTATTGTTAATATCATATTCAGCTATACTAGCTGTCCAATATTTCCTGCCCCACCACCCGGACCAACTTAGGCCAATGGAACATGACTGTGGGTATTCGATTTCGCCAAAGACATTATTAGGAGAGTCGATACATTTTTTAGTTCCAAGTACTAGATATATTAGCCCTGAAGTGTCATTTTGGTTGAAATGAGGTTTATACCAAAACTCAATAGCACCTTCTTCTGGACTCATTAAGGGCCCAAGTGGATAGGCTATTACGTCATGTGTCGATGACCCATTATAGCTTCCATTATAATTAATTGATAAGTCGCCATAAAATTTTCCTCCTGTAAGACTAAATGCTATGTGACTTGCGTTGCTTGCACCGCTTATCCATTGGCCAGGGTGCCAGTAACGCAAAGTCCCATTAGGACCAATATGTGGTACGACTGTTATTTCGTGATATCCAGATTCCCTTGTGAATGGGGATAGGTCGTTAAAGGTATCATGGATGATTAAGTTTCCCGTTTCAGCTTGTGCGTTGATACTTGCAGGGAATTGAAGGAGAGCGAAAAATAAAGCTAAAACAGGCATAATATTAATACGTGACTTTTTCATTTTTTTTCCTCCTTAGATTAGTGGTTAGCATTTGTGTTTTTAGTCCCTTTTGATCTGTGCCAACTCAGGACAACAAAATATAACTAATTTAGTATAACACCTATGTATAGTCTTGTCAAGCAATATCTGTAACTGTTTGGCATTTTCTTTATAACGCACCCCCCTGTGTGTGCAAAAACTCAAAAATTCCGTTTAAAAACTTCTTCCTTCAGGTATTTAAAAACTAAAGGCCCTTCAAAAGGAGCGGCCTCCTTTCCAACTGCAATATTGTGCATAAGTTCTATATTTGCTTTATCAAGACTTCCAATCTGTTCATCAATAAGTTTAAGGTAGTTATTGGTTATGCTGTAAATAACAACCGGACCAAACATAACTTCCCCGCTCTCCTTTTTTGTTAAAGAGCCAATGACAATGTGATTGACAATTTTCATGGCCTTAGGCGGAGATTCGTAATCAAGTAGTTCGGCAAACAGGGAAAGGCCTTCGAGCACACCATCTGCATCCCATTTTTCCAAAGCATCCAAACCATCTTTTTCAATTTCCTCAATATCAAATTTATTAAACGAAAGATCTATCATTTCTATTAATTCATTTTGAATTGTTTTAAGGGAGTCCTCCTTTTTACTGATAACAACATCTTTATCATTTAATATCTTGATAACATTGCGGATGCTGAGCATTTCTTTTACAGTAGGACTTTTGCGCATACCTACATCTTCCGGAGTAGTCTTATAAATTGCAAGATCGTTATCCAGCACCAGGATTTTCTCAACACCATTATCAGCTTCCTTTATATAAAGATCAAGATCCCTCTCCTGCCTGCACTTATAAGGACTCATTTCAAGAAGCTCACGCACTGTTTCTTTGTCAATCTTTTTACCACTGTCAGGATGGCCTATAGAAGCAAGAACAACTTTTGACATCTTGTCTATTTTAATCTTTTTTAAAAAATTTTCTTTAAAGGACATAATGCTTCTCCTTCATTATTCACGGAATGATAACAATTTTATTTAGGAACTTCCCGTTCCTAAGTTGACTGCAATATTTATTTATAGTATAGACTTTCAGATAATTCATTTCACAAAGCTGTAGAGGACAAATTTATAAAGGATATAGGATGATAATATGGCAAAAGAATATGTAGAGCTTATATATCAAGGAAAAACATATAAATTCCCTGTTATCGTTGGCACAGAAGGTGAAAAGGCTTTCGATATTTCAAATCTTCGCCAGAGCACTGGTTTGGTTACAATGGATCCCGGCTTTGCAAACACAGGTAGTTGCTGCAGTTCCATTACATATATGAATGGTGAAAAGGGAATTCTGAAATATCGCGGCATCCCTATTGAACAACTTGCCAAACACTCAAGTTTTAAAGAAACAGCATATCTCTTGGTAAATGGTGCTCTACCGACCAGAAAGGAACTCAACCGTTTTTCAGTATTACTAAATGACCAGTCCCTTGTACATGAGGACATGCAGACATTTTTTCAGAATTTTCCAAGGGGTTCTCATCCAATGGGCATATTGTCATCAATGGTTAATGCATTAAGAGGCTTTTATCCGGAACTCCAGACTTTAGAAGAAGAAATTAACATAACGGTCACAAGGCTTCTATCCAAGATAAGAACTTTAGCCGCAATGTCTTATAAAATATCTAGAGGGTATAAGGTTATTTATCCCAGACCGGATCTTTCTTATTGTGCAAATTTCCTTAACATGATGTTTGATAATGTTGTCAAACCCTATCATATAGACAAAGATGTAGTGCAGGCTTTAAGTGTTTTCTGGATTTTACACGCTGATCACGAACAGAACTGCTCCACTTCCGCAGTAAGGATGGTTGGCAGCGGAAGAGTTAATCTTTATGCTGCAATTTCTGCCGGAATCGCAGCGCTATGGGGACCGCTGCATGGCGGTGCTAATCAGGCAGTTATCGAAATGCTTTTAAAAATTGTCGAAAGCGGCGATAGTGTAAAAACAATAATTGAAAAAGCAAAAGACAAAAATGATCCATACAGGCTGATGGGTTTTGGGCACAGAGTTTACAAGACATATGATCCACGGGCCAAAATAATGAAAAAAATGTGTGACAAGGTTCTTGCAAAGCTCAATATTCACGATCCCTTACTTGATATTGCAAAAGAGCTTGAAGAAGTTGCTTTAAATGATGACTATTTTATAGAACGTAATCTTTATCCAAACGTAGACTTCTACAGCGGTATAATTTTGCGTGCCATTGGAATCCCGACAAACATGTTTACGGTTATGTTCGCAATCGGCAGGCTGCCGGGCTGGATAGCCCAGTGGAAAGAAAGTATGGATGGACCTAACTGGAAACTCCAAAGGCCCCGGCAGATATTCATTGGACCACCTGAAAAAAAATACACACCTATTGATGAGAGGGAATAAATAATTCCAAGAACTACTCGACTTTATTAACAGAAGCCTCTTCAATAAGCGCAGCAAAAGCGCGGTTCATCCCAAAATCTTTGTCTATTCCTAGTGTTCCCTTAATTATAACCTCGTCACCTACTTCTGCGGTATCAAGGGTACTCACCGCAATATCATCATTCCCTTTTTCAATGCTGCCTGTTCCATCCTGAATATGAATCCAGTTCTTTCCCATAATCTGAGGCATAAATTTCACAACTATCGCTCGAACTGTAATTGTTTTTTGAGACAATTCTTCCTTTTTGGAATAAATTTCTTCTATTGTATAAGCATACTCTCCAACAGCCTTGTCAACTTTTATATCATTAGGTACCGCCCTGGATTTCTTTGAGCTATCCCCCATAACAGGCATAGTCCCATGAGGCATAGCGGTTGAGGGCATCATAGCCGGAGGCATTTTGCCGGGCATCATGCTTGAAGGCATTTCAGAAACAATTTCACCTCCCGACTCCTTAAAAGGACATCCTTCTGAAAGAACAGCAAACAATATAAGATCAAAAGTCTTTTCAAGAGTTTTACTGTGAAAATCTTTCATAACCGCAATATTGCTAATTACTATTTCATCTCCGGTCTTGACCGGTGTTTTTGGAATGGCAGCCCAAACCTTGCCTGTTTTATCTTCGAGCAACAAATAAGTATAGTTTGTAACATCTTTAGACTCAATGATTGTGGCTCTCAAAACAGGGCTCTGAATATTCAATGTCTCGTAATTTTCTTTAATATCCAAAATTGTAACATTTCCTGCAACGGAAATCTCTTCGTGCAAAGCTGTTGTTTTATTCTTATCTTCGCACCCAAGAATAAAAACAAACAATCCCAATATGCAGAGAGTAATATTCAATATCCTTTTATAGCTCAAAATCATAATATTTCCTTTCTTGATGAAATCATTTTACCATAGGAACGGGTACGAAATAACTTCCCCAACTATACATCACAGCTTCAGGCCACCTTTGCCCGATCTCAAATCACAAAAATATTGAAATAGCTCGCTATTCCATCAACTTTTGTGATTTGAGGTGAGTGTAATCAAAATAGAACAAAGTTATTGATTTTCGGGGATGGTTCCCCGCTCTGTGATATATGCGAGATATTGGTGGAATGTGCAAAACGAATCGGACCTCCGGAAAATCCGGCCCAATGTATTCGGCAATATCCCGTAGGGGCAGGCCCCTGTGCCTGCCCTGATAATATGCAACCACAGGACGGAAGGGCAACCACAGGCATTGTGCCACTACGTTATTTGAAAACGAATTGTATCACATATTAGGGAACCATCATCAAGATAGCATTGTTTTATTTTGGTTACACTCATTTGAGATCGAACAAATCTGACCCAAATCTATGCGCCTACTTGGGGAAGTTATTTCGTCCCCGTTCCATACAATGGGATATGTTAAGATGATAAAAAACCGGTTGTCAAATAATATTTTATAAATACAGAAATAAACATTATTTTCTTATCACTATCTTGCTATTCATTGACACAGAATATTTTTTTTCCCTATACTTTTTAATAATCTTTATATTATCATAATGCAAACAACTTAATCACTCAACTATTTAACGAGGTCTAAAACAGGAGAAAATCGCATGTATCGATTAAAACTAACTGGAATTCTTTTATGTGTTATGATTCTTATGTTTCTTACAACCGCATTGGCCAAAGAGCGCGTAGCGATTATGGATTTTGACAATAAATCTCAGCACGGTGGATGGCAACTTGGACAGGGGACTTCAGACATGCTGACAACAGAGCTGGTAAAAACAGGCAAATTTAATGTTATGGAAAGAGACAGGCTTGCTGCCATAATAAAAGAACAAAATCTTGGTGCATCCGGCAGAATAGATCCGTCAACCGCTGCAAGAATAGGCAAAATCATCGGAGTTGAATACATTATAACCGGAGCAATTACAGAATACGGACAAAGTCGAGCCGGCGGCGGAGGCGGCGGGGTTAACATTGGGAAAAAAGGCTACCATGCCACTGTTGATATACGCATGATAAACGCAGCTACAGGCGAAATCGTCTTTGCGGACAGCGCCAGCCACAGTAAATCCACAATAACCGTCAGAATCTTTGGCATTGGCGGTGGAGAAAGTTTCAACGAAAAAAAAGCCACTGAAGTCATGAGGGAGGCAATTAAAAATCTTGCAGCAAAAATTACTTCCGCTCCCATAAAATCCGTCGGTGGCAAAGACTCTGCCGGATTAAGTGGTTCTGGAGCTCTTGTTGCTGATGTAGATGGGAATATAATTACGCTTAACAAGGGAAAAAATGCCGGCCTTAAAACAGGACAAAAGGTGACAATCTCTCGTAAAGGAAAAATAATCAAAGATCCACAAACAGGTAAAATTTTGAAGATAAAATACAAAAAAATTGGCGCTATCAAACTGACAGAAGTTGAAGACTCTTATGCTGAAGGTGAAATAATAAGCGGATCAGGATTTAATGTGGGGGATATTGTCAGATAGCCCGAAGGGCGCTAATTTAAAGTGCTGTGGCGAACCGCCACAGATATACTAAGTTGCTCAGGAAAAACCTCTTGAAGGACTGGGAGCACAACCCCCGCCATCTGAAGCATTAATATGACATGTAGAGCTAATTAGCCTCTTTACTCTTATATCATCGCATTTGGGGCATTCAATACCCTTGTTATCACTTGTGAAAACCAGTTTCTCGAAAATGTGGTTACACTTCTCACACTTATATTCATATATAGGCATAAAAAAACCTCCTATTTATTAGAACCGCTTATCCCTCATTCAACAATAGTATCTAATATATAATATGTCAATTTCTAATGAATTTTAAATAATGGTTAGGGACGTGGACGAAATAACTTCCCCAACTATGCATCACAGCTTCAGGCCGCCTTTGTCTGATCTCAAATCCCAAAAATATTGAAATAGCTCGCTATTCCATCAACTTTTGTGATCTGAGATCAAACAAATTCGACCCAAATCTGTGCGCCTACTTGGGGAAGTTAATTCGTCCACGT
>JABZFQ010000271.1 GCA_014237365.1 Desulfobacteraceae bacterium
TGCAACCACAGGGCGGAAGGGCAACCACAGGCGTTGCCCCTACGTTATTTGAAAACGAATTGTATCACATAATAGGGAACCATCATCAAGATGGCATTGTTTTATTTTGGTTACACTCTCATCATATAGTTTAATTAATTTGTTTGAAAATAATATGAAACATGTAATATCCTAAAAATTTGACTCAAATCTATGCGCTCACTTGGGGAAGTTATTTCGTTCTCGTTTATTAATAATTTTAATATTAAGGTCATATAAATGCTTAATTATCGCCCAGTTATTGGAATTACCATGGGAGATCCTGTTGGTATTGGCCCTGAGATTATACTCAAGGCTCTCTCATCTTCTTTAATTTATAAAATCTGCAAACCACTCGTAATAGGAGATTTAGGGGTGATGGAGCTTGCAAAAAAAAGCACATCAAGCACTCTTAAAATAAACGATATTAAAACCCCTGTTTCAGGCGCATATCAATACGGACGAATTGATGTTTTATGCTTATCCAAACTTAATAAGGATAAAATATCCTGGGGTAAATCGACAGTTCAAACAGGAACTGCGATGACAACATACATAACAACTGCGATAGATATGGCAATCAAAGGAAGTATCGGCGCTATTGTTACATGCCCTATAAATAAGGCAGCCATGCAAAAGGCAGGCAGCAAGTTCATCGGTCACACAGAGCTCCTTGCAGAGCACACTAAAACTGATAATTTTGCAATGATGCTGGCTGGCAGAAAACTTCGTGTGGTTCTTGTAACCATTCACATTCCCTTAAAAAATGTTTCATCCAAACTTTCAAAAGAACGAATTGTTAAAACCATACAAATTACATGGCACGCTCTTTATTATAGTTTTGGTTTCAAAAAGCCCCGAATTGCTGTAGCAGGCTTAAATCCTCATGCAGGGGAAGAAGGGATGTTTGGAGATGAGGAAGAAAGAATTATTTCGCCGGCAATAAATTTGGCAAAAAAGAAAGGGTTTGATGTTTCCGGCCCCTTCCCTCCTGACACCGTATTTTATAACGCCGCAAACGGACGTTATGATGCTGTTGTCTGCATGTATCATGACCAGGGGCTTATCCCGTTTAAACTGCTGCACTTTACCGATGGAGTTAATACAACTCTCGGGCTGCCGATAATTAGAACTTCTGTTGACCATGGGACTGCTTATGATATCGCAGGAACCGGAAAAGCAGATCCCGGCAGCCTTGTAGCAGCAATAAATATGGCTGCTGAACATGTGATATATGGGGAGCAATGAAATCCGAAAAAATAAAAATACATGGTGCCAGGCAGCATAATCTGAAAAATATAGACGTCGAACTGCCCAGGAATAAATTGGTTATTATAACGGGTTTGTCGGGCTCGGGCAAATCAACACTTGCTTTTGACACTCTTTATGCAGAAGGTCAACGCAGGTACGTTGAATCTCTTTCTACTTATGCGCGTCAGTTCCTGGAACGTATGGATAAACCTGATGTTGACATGATTGAGGGTCTCTCGCCCGCTATTGCAATTGAACAAAAAACAGCCAGCCATAACCCCAGATCAACCGTTGGCACAGTTACTGAAATTTATGATTATCTCCGTCTTCTATTTGCCAGAACAGGTACGCCTCACTGTTATAAATGCGGAAAACCCATTACTTCGCAAACGCTTGACCAGATCGTGGATAAAGTCATGTCAATGCCTGAAGGGGCCAAAATCACTATTTTATCGCCTCTTGTTGCCGGCCGGAAAGGAACTCATGAAAAACTCTTAAAACGTCTTAAAAAAGATGGTTTCGCTCGCATACGTATCAACGGCAAAACATTTGAAATAGAGAATATTGATAAGCTTGATAAAAACAAGAAGCACACTATTGATGTTGTTGTCGATCGTTTGATTGTTAAAGAAAATATTAAAAACAGGCTTGCGGATTCTTTAGAGCTGGCCGTATCTCAGTCAGACGGAATGGCTATGGTTGATGTTTCAGGTAAAAAGCCTGTTATCTTCAACGAAAAATCAGCATGCATAACCTGCGGCATAAGCTATCCTGAATTTATACCTGCCAGTTTTTCCTTTAATTCTCCGCAAGGCGCATGCCCACAATGTGATGGCCTTGGCTCAACAAATGTATTTGACCCTGACCGGATAATTTCGAATCCCGAATTATCTTTAAGAGAAGGCGCAGTTGTCTTGTGGGCTAACAGAAATTCAGTTCATTTTTTTGAATTTT
The DNA here is from genome assembly GCA_014237365.1 of Desulfobacteraceae bacterium. Lineage (GTDB taxonomy): Bacteria > Desulfobacterota > Desulfobacteria > Desulfobacterales > ETH-SRB1 > B13-G4. The sequence goes on from JABZFQ010000271.1 coordinate 2,224, forward strand.
TAGATGCTTTGACCATGCATTATGGTGTTGATATCTATACACCTTATAAGGATTTGCCGGATAATTTTAAAAAAGTTCTTCTTTACGGATCAGAAGATGAACAAATATCATTTTATTTTGAACGGAATAACCGCCGTTTTAACTACAAAAAACCATTTGAAGGCATAATACCAAAATTGGAGAGGCGTTACCTGGAGACGGATTCTTTTCAGGCAAGAGAGGAAATTAAGCACTATATGAGTTTCCGCCCCTGCCCGGAATGTCAGGGGACAAAACTAAATAAAGGAAGCAGTGCTGTAAAAGTCGGCGGGCTTACCATATCTGAGATAACAGGTTTTACTGTGACAAAAGCATATAGTTTTTTAAAAAATCTTGAACTTTCCGGCAAAAAAAAGATCATTGCTAAAAGAATTCTAAAAGAACTTATTGAAAGGCTTGGCTTTCTTGACAATGTGGGCCTGTCATATCTTACTATTGCCAGATCAGCATACACTCTTTCAGGTGGAGAAAGCCAGAGAATACGTCTTGCAACGCAGATCGGTTCGAAATTAACAGGAGTTCTGTATGTTCTGGATGAGCCCAGCATTGGCCTTCATCAAAGGGATAATCAACGTCTTATTGGAACACTTCTTCAAATGCGCAATTATGGAAATACTATTCTCGTTGTAGAGCACGATGAAGAGACAATCTTAGCTTCTGATTATGTAATAGACATCGGCCCGGGGGCCGGTATTAACGGCGGGCAGGTAGTGTTTTCAGGTACACCAGAAGAACTTCTAAAGGATAAAAATTCATTGACGGGCCAGTATCTTTCCGGCCGTAAAAAAATTGAGGTGCCGACAAAAAGGCGTAAAGTCCAGGGAAAAGAGATAGTAATCAAAGGGGCATCTGAAAACAATCTCAAGAATATTGATGTGAGATTTCCCCTTGGCTGTTTTATCTGTATAACAGGTGTATCCGGCTCCGGAAAATCCACGCTCGTTCTTGAGACACTTTACCGCTCCCTTGCCCAGCGGATATATAGCAGCAGGATACCGTCAGGGAAGCTCAAAGATGTGGTTGGACTCGAACAAATCGATAAAGTGGTTAATATTGATCAGTCTCCAATTGGAAGAACGCCCCGTTCCAATCCCGGAACTTATACAGGTGTATTTACTTTTATAAGAGAACTTTTTTCAAAAACAGTCGAAGCAAGAATGCGTGGGTATAAACCGGGCCGTTTCAGCTTTAATGTTAAGGGCGGAAGATGCGAGGCATGTAATGGCGATGGCATAATAAAGATAGAAATGCATTTTCTGCCGGACGTTTATGTTGCATGCGATGTGTGTCACGGGAAAAGATACAACCGCGAAACTCTTGAAGTCAAGTACAAGGGCAAAAATATAGCGGATGTTCTTGATATGACTGTAAATCAGTCTGTTAAGTTTTTTGAGAATATAACCAACATACGGTCAAAACTGCAAACACTGGTTGACGTGGGCATAGGTTACATCCGTCTCGGCCAGCCTGCTACAACTTTATCGGGAGGAGAAGCCCAGCGTGTCAAGCTGTCACGCGAACTCAGCAAAAAAGGTACCGGAAGAACCATATATATACTTGACGAGCCTACAACCGGCCTTCATATCGACGATATACAGAAACTTCTTAATGTGCTTAACAGACTTGTGGATGCAGGCAATACAGTTATTGTAATCGAACACAACATGGATGTTATCAAGTCAGCCGACTACATAATAGATCTTGGCCCTGAGGGCGG
>JABZFQ010000091.1 GCA_014237365.1 Desulfobacteraceae bacterium
GGCGCGGTCGTCAAACTGTTCGGTTTTTGGGCCACCATAATAGGCAGTTTGATCGGAGGCGTATTAATGCTTCGACAGGGGATTTACCGCAGCCTCTGGATTTTTGGTTTTCTTCAGGCGATATCAACTGCGGGCTTTGCTCTTTTGGCACGGATGGGTTATAGTATTTCTGCTTTGTCAGCGGTTATTGCCTTTGAGAACCTGAGCAGCGGGATGGGGACGGCTGCTTATGTTGCATTCATGGCCAGCATAACAAATAAAAAATTTACAGCAACACAATATGCTCTTCTTAGCAGCCTTATGGGAGTTCCAAGGGTACTGGTATCGGCTCCTACCGGTTTTTTTGCCAAAAATCTGGGCTGGGAAAATTTTTTCATTTTTTGTACCCTTATTGCTATTCCGGGAATGTTGCTTCTGTTAAAATTTGCATCATGGTATTCTGATGAACAAAGATAAAGAACTTAAACGAGCAGTTGAACTGTACAAAAACCTGAACAGGCAGAGAAAAGAAATTCTTTCTCTACCTGCCGAGAAGGCTTTGGACCGTATTCTGGATTCACCGCAGCCGGCAGCTATTGTTCATTCATTTCTGGAAGAAGATTTTTATTTTTTGATAAACGATATAGGGATAGAAGATTCTTTGCAACTTTTGTCTCTTGCCTCTGACAAACAGTGGGAATACATTCTTGATATAGAAGTATGGGAAAAGGATAGAATTAGCATAAACAATGTTACGAAATGGCTTAACCTGTTTATTAAGGCTGATTCGCAGCGTTTCGTAAGGTGGTTTTTAAATAAAAAAACTGAATTCATTGAATTCTATCTTTTTAAGAACATTGAGGTAAAGATAAGGGAGCACGATCAGGATCCGTCAATTTTTGGTGATGACTTTTTCACGCTTGATGATGTTTTTTACATAAGATTTGTTGATTTACCTTCAGGTGCTGAATCATATAGCAATTTTATAAATACTCGCAATGAAGTTTTGTCTAAATTTATAGACACGCTTTCAGGCTATGATCACAACATTTATCAGAATGTTTTGCTGGAGGCTTTTAGTATTATACCATCTGAATATGAAGAAGAGGCTTTTAGATTACGGAATGTCAGGCTTGCTGAAAAAGGTTTCCTGCCGTTTGATGAAGCAATAGGAATATATCAGCCTTTAAAACCAAAGGCTCTAAGCGGGCAGGGTGCAAAATTTATTGCAGAGAGCTCTGAAGAGAGGATGTATCTTCCCGTTCCTCATTATTCAACAGCAATGCTCAAGAAAGACAACCTTCTTACAAATTTTTTAAAAAAGATAAAGGAAGATGATGTTTTGCAGCAGATTCAGGTCGAGTTGGCAGGTCTGGCAAATCAGATAATAGTTGCTGACCAAAAAGCAATTAAGAATAAAGAGGAGTTAGGCGATATAGTTAAAAAAACCTGTGGATATATAAGTATCGGGTTGAAACGATTGACGGAAGAAGGCAGCAATCTCGACGAAAATCGTGCCGTTGCATTGATACAAAGGTTTCCGCTTTCCCATATTTTCAGGGTGGGATACGGACTTGTCCTGGAGCTTAAATGGCGCGTTGAAAAATGGCGCAAAATTAGCTGGTTTGAAAAAAACAGACTGCCTCTAAGCTTTTGGGGGGAGGGATGGATAGGTGCTCTGGGCGGGCTATTGATAAAGAGGCCGCTTTATTATGACAATTACAAAACAGGCTTACTGTACAGAGAATTTTATTCTATTGAAGATATTAAGTATACTGAAAAAGTATTAAATGAAATTATTGCTTTTGATAGACTTCTTTCTCATATAACAGTAAAGCTCGCACCTCCTTATAGTGGTTCACTTACCTGTAAAAATTTAGTATTGACTCTCTGGGCAAGACATTATCTTGGTCTTTCAGATGTTCTTATTCCGCTTAATATTGATGAGTTTAAGATATTTTTTGATAATCTTTGGGAATCTGGCGAAAAGCCGCGCAAAACAAACATATTAATGAAAGGATCTTTTTTAAAATGGCTTTCAGAAAAAACAGGTTTTGATCCTTATGATATTAGCAGGGAACTTGGGAAGACAATGGAAAATCTTTTCAGCGAGATTGAAAGCGAATATGGTTCGGTTTCAAAAGAAGATCTAAATTCACAATACATACATCTTTTTATAACAAAGTAATTTTACTTGTAAAATATGATAAAAGTAGATAACAAAAGTTTCCCAAATGAATCATTGTACTATAATTTTAATGGGTTAAGCTTAAGATTGAAAATTGACTATTGAAAATTGGTGGTACGCCTTCGGCGTGCTAATTGATAAGCCAAAGTTTCTTAGAGTTTGCTCTCTTATGTATTGATGTTTTAAGGAACGTGGACGAAATAACTTCCCCAAGCAGGCGCACAGATTTGGAGCAGATACATTGGGACTTGTCCATTGTTCCTGATCATAGCGCGAGATTTGAAAATTTCATTGCGTCACAACTTTTAAAATATTGCCCCCTCGTTCATACGCTCCAGCATGGAAATGCATAATCCTGCGCATCTTACTTTACTCATGAGCAAAGTCGTGTTATAGTGATTTTATCATGAAAAAAATATATGAGCGGTACATAAAAAAATCTGTTGAGGAAGACCTGAAGTCAACCATGGTTTTTATAGGCGGACCAAGGCAGGCGGGTAAGACCACATTTGCATTGAACTTTTTGCCTGAACCCAGTGAAAAACACCCTGCCTACCTGAACTGGGATGATCTTGGCGCGAGATCGTCATTGCTTAAGGGAGAACTGCCTGCAAACCAGAACTGCATTATATTAGACGAAATACACAAATTCGCAAGATGGCGGAATCTGGTTAAAGGATTTTACGACACAAACAGGTCTGAAATATCATTTATTATTACAGGATCGGCAAGACTTGATTATTACAGCAAGGGCGGAGATTCCTTACATGGCAGATACCATTATTACCGGCTTCATCCTTTTTCCCAGTGAGAACTCAACCCTGCCCCCACAAAAGATGATATTCAGACATTATTAAAATTCGGAGGATTTCCCGAACCATGCTTGAAAGGCGAAGAAAAATTCTGGAGAAGATGGTAAAGGGAGAGACTTCAGCGGGTAATATATGAAGATATCAGAGATCTTGAGAACATCAAAGAAATAAGCCTGCTTGAACTGCTTGCAGATGAACTTCCACGAAGAATCGCTTCACCTCTTTCCGTAAAGAACCTGAAAGAGCTTCTTGATGTCGCCCATGAAACCGTGGAACGGTGGCTTAAGATATTTGAAAGAATGTATTACTGTTTTCGCATTTCGCCATACGGCCCACCAAAAACAAGAGCGGTTAAAAAGGAAAGAAAACTCTATTTATGGGACTGGTCCATTGTTTCTGATCATGGCGCGAGATTTGAAAATTTCATTGCGTCACAACTTTTAAAGTATTGTCATTTTATTGAAGATACAGAAGGTTTTCGCATGGAGCTTCGTTTTCTGCGGGATACGGACAAGCGGGAAATAGATTTTGTTGTGCTGAAAGAAGGGTCTCCGCTTTTTGCGGTAGAATGTAAGGCCGGAGATAAAAATATAGACACCTCCATCTATTATTTTATGGGAAGAACGCCGATCCCGAAATTTTATCAGGTGCATGGAGGTGATCGGGATTATGAAAAAAATAACGTAAGAGTCATTCCTGTTCATAGATTCTGTCAGGAGCTTGATTTGTCGTAAAGCAAGGCAGAGCCTGAGAATGAGAGATGAAAAGCTTTGTTGTGTTTCGTTACACTTCCGCCAGAAGCTGATTTTTGACAACTCAACCTGCTACGGACTGAAGATCGAAGGTTAGGAACGTGGACGAATTAACTTCCACAAGTAGGGCGCACAGATTTGGGTCAGATTTGTTCGATTTCAGATCACAAAAGTTGATGGAATAGCAAGCTATTTCAATATTTTTGTGATTTGAGATCGGGCAAAAATGGCCTGAAGCTGTGATGCGACTCGCCCAAAGTAAAAAAATCTGTGGAGGCGGCTAAAGATATGAAGGTTGAAATGGCACAAAATAGCGATAAGCAGAAAAATTTGCAACTCGGGATAGATAAAGGTCTAATTGAAATCTTTTTAAAAATGACACCTGAAGAACGCATCCGATCAAATGATAATACAATACGAGCACTTGTGGAGTTAAGAAATGCCTTCAAAAAACATAAAACCTCAAGTTTACGATCTAAGCACTCTGCTTAAGAGGCTCAATGAAGCCGGTGTAGAGTTTGTTCTTGTCGGCGGGGTGGCTGCTGTAGCTCAAGGAACTCCGGTTACCACATTTGATCTGGATATTGTTCATCGTCAGACTGACGAAAACATTGAGAAGCTAATGAAGTTCCTAAAGTCAATCGGTGCGTACCAACGCCGCCCCGATGACAAAGTAATAAAACCGGATGAGAGGGATCTGAAAGGGAAAGGACACGTACTTTTAACAACACGTTTCGGGCCACTGGATGTCCTGGCAGTCATCGAAAATGGCCGTGGTTTTGAAGAGCTTTTGACAGATACTGTTGAGATTGAATTTCAAGGTTTCAAAGTTTATGTCCTTAGGCTTGAAACCATGGTTGTATTGAAACGTGAATCAAAAAATCCCAAAGACCGGTATCGTTTACAAATCCTGGAAGAAACTTTGTGCCAAATGAAAAAAAACGAAAATGATTACTTGTAGTTATACCTAGGAACGTGGACGAATTAACTTCCCTAAGTAGGCGCACAGATTTGGGTCGAATTTGTTTGATCTTCAATCGCAAAACTTTTCGAAATAGCTCGCTATTCCTGTGGTTTTACTCAATCAGATCAATTAAATTTACGGCAAATTGGATGAGTGTAACCAAAATAAAACGATGCCATCTTGATGATGGTTCCCTATTATGTGATACAATTCGTTTTCAAATAACGTAGGGGCAACGCCTGTGGTTGCCCTTTCGCCCTGTGGTTGCATATTATCAGGGCAGGCACAGGG
>JABZFQ010000273.1 GCA_014237365.1 Desulfobacteraceae bacterium
AAAACTTTTCCAATCAGATTGTAAAATTTATTATTGAATATCAATGGGTTTTAAAAAAATAAACAAAATCCAAAGGGATAGGTGTTTGCTTATTCTCTATAGGTGTTTCATATAAAACGGGGACGAAATAACTTCCCCAAGTAGGCGCATAGATTTGGGTCAAATTTGTTCGATCTCAAATCACAAAAGTTGAAGGAATAGCAAGCTATTTCAATATGTTTGTGATTTGAGATCGGGCAAAGGTGGCCTGAAGCTGTGATGCATAGTTGGGGAAGTTATTTCGTCCCCGTTCCTTAGTGACTTTTCATAAAAATAAGATAAACAAAATTATAATTAACGGTCAATAAAATCCTGATATGGAGTGAATAAAATATATGAAGATAGTAGTAATTATTCCTTCGAGATATGGTTCAACACGATTTGAAGGCAAGCCTCTTGCCCTTATCGCCGGAAAACCCATGATAAATTGGGTATACGAAAAAACAAGTCAAATAGAAAGCATAACAGACGTTGTTGTAGCTACGGATGATCAACGAATTTTTAATACTGTAAAAGATTTTGGCGGCAATGCTGTCATGACTTCAAAAGAGAATAGATCAGGTACCGACAGAGTTGCAGAGGCTGCTGAGCTTATTGGGCTTAACCTGGATGATATTATTGTGAATGTCCAGGGGGATCAGCCCCTTCTTGACCCCCGATGTATTGACGATTTGGTAAAACCCTTTTTTACAATTCCGGATCTTGAGATGAGCACACTTGCTTTTAAAATTATTAATAAAGATGAAATAACAAATTCAAAAGATGTTAAAGTTACATTTGACGACAAGGGCTTTGCTTTATATTTTTCCAGATCATCAATACCTTTTTGTCGTGATTTATCAACCAGCTATGATATTTATAAGCATTTAGGTATTTATGCTTATAATAGACAATTTTTAGAGGTATTCAGAAAACTTCCAGATGGAAAGCTGGAAGTCATAGAGAAATTAGAACAGCTCAGGGCAATTGAGCATGGTCATAAAATTATGGTGGTTGTAACTCCTTATGATTCACCTGAAGTAGATCTTCCTGAGGATATTGAAAGAATTGAAAAGATTTTACCCAATACCTAATCCACGTTCCTTATTGAATATCCTGTTCGATAATCGTTCCAGGTTCTATGACTGTACTTTCGGTTGCGGTTTTTGGTTGTACCTGAGTTGCCGGTATGGAGATAATTTTCTTTTCAATATTTCTTTTTAATTGATTCAGTTTCTGGTCATAATGTTGCTGTTCATTTTTAAGTGCGGAATCAAGTGTTTTTTTGTCTACGGTTACTGCCGACAGCTTTGAAATATCAGATTTCAGTTTATTTAGTTCAATAGATATTTTATCCGCTGTTTTAGACATGTTCGCCAGTTTATTATTAAATTTAGTATCAAAGGTCTTTAGTTCCGATGAAACATTTTTCAGGTTGTTGCTGATAGATGAAGATTTTTTTTCGATTTTAGATATTGAATTGTTAAACTCTTTATTATCGGTTTTTCTAGCAGATCTTATGTATTTTATTGCGGTTGTTGCTTCGTTTAATTTTGTCTGTACGGAAAAAGTATGATTTTCGATTTTGGAAAGCGAATTCTTGAGTTGTTTATATTTTGAGGTTAAGTCGGTTAATTTTTCTTCCAGATCCTTTGAAAGATTTTTAACGTCCGTGGTTCCGGTATCGTGAACCGTTGCTACTCTTTTTTTTATATCAAGAAATGCTAAAAAAATTATTATACCTATAATACATGGTATTAAAACTGAAATAACAGTGATTCTATTACTTAGTTTTTCTATACGTGTGTTTTCCATTTCCTCCTGGAACCGGTGATTCTGGCTTTCATCATCAATACCAATTTTAAAATTTGATGTATCCTTTTCTTCCATTATATACTCCTTAATTTAACAATCCAAACCCTCTGAACCTTGAACCCACGATCCTTATTCCCATTCTATTGTACTTGGCGGCTTTGAACTGATATCATAGACAACTCTGTTTACTCCTTTGACTTCATTTATAATTCTGTTTGAGATATTTCCAAGAAGATTATGAGGTAATCTTGCCCAGTCTGCTGTCATTGCATCTTTGCTGGTAACCGCACGGATAGCTGCAATGTTTTCGTATGTTCTTTTGTCGCCCATTATGCCCACACTTTTTACAGGCAGAAGAACGGCAAATGACTGCCATAATTTTTTATAATAGCCATAATTTTTTATCTCTTCAAGTAAAATAGCATCTATTTCTCTTAATATTGAAAGTCGCCGGCCTGTTACTTCTCCAATTATTCTAATAGCAAGACCTGGGCCTGGAAATGGTTGCCTCCAGATAAATTCTTCGTGAAGTCCTAATTCTTTGCCTAACAGGCGGACCTCATCCTTAAAAAGATATTTTAATGGCTCAATGAGTTTTAATTTCATTTTTTTTGGCAGACCGCCTACATTATGATGAGATTTTATAATAGATGTGGGTCCGCCAAAAGCAGATATTGATTCAATAACATCAGGGTAAAGAGTTCCCTGTGCTAAATAGTCAACATCCTTTATTTTACGGGCTTCAGCTTCAAATACATCCATAAATATTCTGCCGATTATTTTTCTCTTTTTTTCAGGATCAGTTATATCAGCTAATGCTTTTAAAAACTTGTTTTTTGCATTAATAAACCTGATTCTGATTTTAAGATGTTGTTTAAGATTTTTTTTCAGTTTATCTGCTTCATTTTTTCTAAGAAGACCGTTGTCAACAAATATACAGGTAAGATTTTTTCCTATTGCCTTATGTATAAGTAAGGCCGTAACACAGGAATCTACCCCACCGCTTAACCCAAGAATAACTTTTTCTGATTTTGTCGTTTCTTTAATTTGTAATATTGAGTCCCTGGCAAATGATTTCATCGTCCATAAGCCTTCACAGCCGCATATATCAAAAAGAAAATTGCGAAGAATAGTTTTGCCCTGTTGTGTATGTTGAACTTCAGGATGGAACTGGACTCCATAATAATTTTTATTTTTATTAACAGTTGCCGCTATTTCTGTATTTTCTGTAGAAGCCGTTATCTTAAATCCCGCGGGCAGCTTAACTGTTGAATCACCGTGACTCATCCAGCATTTTGTTATTTTATCTACATCTTTGAATAGTCCTTTTTGAGTTTTAATTTTAAGTTCAGCAAAGCCATATTCGCGTTTTTTTGCCTTTTTTACAGTTCCGCCCAAAGAATAGATCATAAACTGCATTCCATAACATATTCCAAGCACAGGTAAGCCAAGATCAAAAATTGCTCTGTCGATTTTAGGACTCTGTTTGTCGTAAATGCTTGCCGGTCCACCAGATAGTATTATGCCTTCAGGTTTAAGAGATCTTAAATAATCAATATCAGTATTTGGTGATAATATTTGACAGTATACATGACATTCGCGAACACGGCGAGCTATCAACTGATTATATTGTGAGCCGAAATCTATTATGATTATCATGATATGTCCTTGTTTTTATATGGTCAGTAAAGTCTATATTTGCGCAAACGGTTTGAATATGTTAAACACCTCGAAAAATGTCAACTTTATTTTTTTTTTGACAGGATATACAGGATATAAGAAAAATAGTAAGGAACGGGGACAAATTGACTTCCCCCAAGTAGGCGCACAGATTTGGGTCGAATTTGTTCGATCTCAGATCACAAAAGTTGATGGAATAGCGAGCTATTTCAATATTTTTGGGGTTTGAGATCAAACAAAGGCGGCCTGAAGCTGTGATGCATAGTTGGGGAAGTTAATTTGTCCCCGTTCCTAATAGTTTACTGCAAAAGGCACAGAGCGGAAAACAAGGAGGAATTCTAATAAATGTATGAAAGTGGTGACCTGAGAAAGGGTCTTAAAATTGAGATTAATGGAGAACCATATATTATTGTGCAGTTTAACTTTGTTAAACCGGGAAAAGGCAAATCTCTTTACAAATGCAAGCTAAAAAATATGCTTTCAGGCGTTATAGTTGATCGGACATTTAGATCCAGTGAAAAATTCAAAGAGGCAAACCTGGAAGAGCAGGAGATGGAATATTTATATTCAGACAGTAATAATTACTGCTTTATGAACACATCAACTTATGATCAGGAATTTCTCGCTGAAGACCAGGTCGGTGAGTTTCTTAAATTTTTAAAGGAAAATACGGTATGTAATGTTCTTTTTTTTGACGGTAGAGCAATAGGAATTTCATTACCGAATTTTGTTAATCTCAGAATTGTTAAAACTGATCCCTGGGTTAAGGGTGACACAGCCGCAGGCAGCACAAAACCTGCAACCCTTGAGACCGATTATGTTGTTCAAGTACCGCCTTTTGTTGAGAAAGGGGAACTTGTTAAAATTGATACCAGAACCGGTGAATATGTGGAGCGTGTAAAGGAGTAAAAAAAGCGTAAAATTCCCCGTTCCTTACATGGAAAAAATCATGGACAAGAGAAAGTTTAAAATAAAAACGACCTTTATTGATAGAGAACAAGAGTTAAGGCTGCTTCATAATTATCTTGAGGCTCAGCCGAACTCTATTCTTTTTCTTTATGGCCTAAAGTCCTCAGGAAAGACCACACTTCTCTATCGCCTGTGCGACGAACTTGCAGAGGACAAGAGTTATGAGATCAAGTTTCTTAATTTGCGCAAGATTTTTTTAGATTCATATGAGGATTTTCTGCAAGCTTTTTTTAAGACGAGAAATGACAGGGAAAACGGCCTCAAGGTGAGCACAAAACGCCAATACAGCATGTTTGGACGGATGCTGAAAGGAAAAAAGGAAGATCCGTTTTTAGTGATGGAAAGGGAATTTCAGAAACTTGTCAAGAAAGGGCGCAAACCTCTTATCATAATTGATGAATTTCATAAACTAAGTGGCATATATCTCCCTGAGAAGCAAAAGACGTTGATTACGGAACTTATGAATTTTTTTGTCGCCATGACCAAGGAGAGCCATCTGTGCCATGTGATCATTGCTTCCTCTGACGCCTTTTTTATTGAAGAGGTTTATAATGACAGCAAGCTCAGAAAGACAAGCGCTTTTCAGAATCTTGATTATCTTTCTTATGCGGATGTCAAGGAATGGTTGTTTCACACAAACAGATATAATGAGGTCGCGAATTTTAGTCTGAATGAGAATGAGATCGAACTTATCTGGGAAACGGTTGGGGGAAGTCCATGGGAGATTCAATACATTCTGGAGCGGCTTTTTGAATTTCCTTTGACCAAGATAGTTGAGAAGATCAAAAGAGAGCGAGTGGCAATGGTAGCTGATTGGTGTTTTCAGGATGAAACCAATGAGCGCAAAAGACTTATGAAGTTTTTCCTGGATCATTCTGTGCAACCTATTCAGGCATTTGATCCATCTCAAAGAAGTATATTAGGGGAGGCGGTTCATGATAACATTCTTTTCTATGATCCTGTAGAAGGAGCTTACGGCATGCAGGGCAAAAGTTTGGAATGGGGGATTAAAGAGTATTTTCTTTCAAAATTCATTTGAGTGTAACCAAAATAGAACAAAGTTATTGATTTTCGGGGATGGTTCCCCGCTCTGTGATATATGCGAGATGTTGGTGGAATGTGCAAAACGATTCGAACCTCCGGAAAATCCGGCCCAATGTATTCGGCAATATCCCGTAGGGGCAGGCCCCTGTGCCTGCCCTGATAATATACAACCACAGGGCGAAAGGGCAACCACAGGCGTTGCCCCTACGTTATTTGAAAACGAATTGTATCACATAATAGGGAACCATCATCAAGATGGCATTGTTTTATTTTGGTTACACTCAATTCATTTAAGGAACGGGGACGAAATAACTTCCTCGTTCCTTAGCGCTTATCCCTAATCCCTAATCCTGCTCCCTTGCTCTATAATTATTTCATGGATGGATTTTTTACTGGACAATATTATAGTAAATTTAATGTTTTTATATATAAATTTTTCACCTTTTTGAGGAATTTTGCCCATGTGTTTAAGCAGAAAACCTCCAACAGTTTCATAGTCTTCTTTTGGCAGATTTAATTTCAGTTGTTCGTTTACATCTTCTATTTCCATCCTTGCATTAATCTGGAATTTATTGTCATCAAGCTTTATGATTTTGTTTATTTCTCTATCATATTCATCGTAAATCTCACCGACCACTTCTTCAAGTATATCTTCAATGGTAATAATTCCTATTGAGCCGCCATATTCGTCAACAACTATGGCAATTGAATCGCGCGATTTTTGAAAAGAAAAAAGAAGATCATCAACTCTTTTAAGCTCTGGTACAACAGGTACCTGTCTTATGAATTGTTCAACATTTACTTTGCTGTCATGTGCATGGAGAAGATCCAGAACATGTATAATACCTGCAAGATTGTCTATTCTGTCTTTAAAAACAGGCAGTCTTGAATATCCGGTTCTGCTGAGAATTTTTATTGCATCACTTACATCGGCTGTATTGGTTATTGCGGTCACATTTACAAGAGGAACCATGATATCTGAAACTTTAGATTCTGAAAGATGAAAAACCCTGTGAATAAGTTTTCTTTCTTTTCTTTTTAAATCACTTCCTTCGCTTGGAATGTTTAGCATCATTGCGAGTTCTTCTTTAGTTATATATGGAAAATTTTTAACATTTTTTTTTCCAATATGTTTGTAAAAGCGTTCGCTTGCCCAGAAAAAAAGGTAAGTAATCGGTGAAAGAATGCGGGATGCAAAAAAAAGTAAATGGGAAATTTTTGGAGCAATACTGGTTGCATTCCGCTGAAATATTGTTCTCGGGATTATTTCTCCAAACATCAATAAGAAAGGAGATATGATAACAATTGTCAATATTTCTCCATGGTTTTCGAAAAAGCTCTCAAACAACACTGCCGCAACAACTGAGGCAATTATTACGAACATATTTGTTCCTGTGCTGGTTGTTGCGAGGAACCAGCGTGGATTATTAATCATATCTAATGCCAATCTGGCTCGCCTGGAGCCTTTGGCGGCCTTTCTGCCAAGCTTGAGCTTGTTTGAAGATATCAGCATCATCTCAGAACCTGAAAAGAAGCCCTGGATCAATATACAAAGAAATATTATAATAATATTCAAGCTAATCATAACGCTCCTGTCGGATCATGTTCGTCGTATATTTCACCAAAAAGCTCTTCCAGAATATCTTCTAATGTGACAAGTCCGGAAACTTTTTCTTGTTCATTTAAACATATGGCTATATGTGTGCGCTGTTGCTTCATGGAGTAAAAGACCTCATCAACCTTCATATTTTCCTTTATGAAGTATGGTCTCCTGCATATGACCGGCAAAAGTTTAGCTTTACCTTTATATTTTTTAGTTACAACTTTTAACAGATCCTTTGCATAAAAAATTCCTGTTATATTATCGATAGTCCCTTTAAAAACAGGAATTCTAGAAAAATGGTTTTGTTTTACAGACTTAATTACCGATTCGATATCCATGTCATACGGGATACAGAATATTTTTTCTTTGGGGATCATTACTTCAAATACATGGGTATCACTAAACTCGAAAACATTGTGAACAAGGTCTTTTTCAACAATTTTCAGTTCACCATCTTTGTAACTTAAATCCACCATATCACGGAAATCGTCCTCCATTATAGAGGGTAAAGACTTATGCTTTTCTATGCCTGATAATTTCATGAAGCAATCCATGAGTTTGATAAAAAACCAGCGAAGTGGTGAAATTAATTTTGCAAATATATTGAGAGGCACTGATATGAGAGGGGCAATTCTTTCATTATGAGTTATACCTATAGTTTTTGGTATCACCTCGGCAAATATTAGCGTCAAGGGTGTCATTGCTGCAATGGTAAACCATTTACCATGTTCTCCAAAAAGAGAGACAAAAAGATACGTGGCAATAACTGATGCTGCGATATTAACCAGATCATTGCCCATCAGTATTGTTATTATGAGTCTTCTTGGCCGAAGAAGAAGCTTATCTATGAGAGCTGCTTTTTTGTTCCAGCTTTTTCTGAGGCGCTCACGCTGTAAGAGAGACAGGGAAAATAGAGCTGTTTCCGAACATGAAAAAAAACCGGAAAAGATAAGTAGAAAAAATATTAAGGCTGTTTTAAAGAATAAATCAACTTCCAATGTGTTGCTATTTCCTTTAGGGCTTGGTCAAAAATAAGTTGGTAGAATTTGCGCCCAAATTTGTCGTAGATTTCATCGATCTGATTGAGCAAAACCGCAGGAATAGCGAGATAGTTCGAGAATTTTTGCGAATGAAGATCAATGCAAGATATGGTGAAGTTGGGATGCAAAAATGCCAACTTATTTTTGACCAAGCCCTTATATTTGGCATAGTTCGCTTAACCTTTGATCATACATCTTTCCTATGCCGTATTCATTTCGTCTCATAAATTTTTCAACCAAAGGCCCTATGATCTGCATTTCAGGATGTTTTTTCTGAACTTCAAGTGCTATTCTCATCTCCTTTGTACATCCTGTACTATATGTAGCATCCTTGCCTACCCACTCAGGCGGAACTTTTTTATCCATAGCCTGAAATGCGTTAACTATATCATCGTAGCTCTGAAAACGCCATATATCTATATAACCGCTCCTTTGGACAATTTCCCACATATACATCAAATCATCCGCATCCATTCCAATTTCAAAGTATTCAGAAGGATTGATTATAAATGTCATTGCAAACCGGTCCATAAGAAAATCTATAAAGACAGACATAATTTTTTTTGCCATCTGTATTTTTCCCGGGATGGAACCAATAATGCCGCTGTAAAAAATAACTGTCATTTCCTTGTTTTTTGCATTTTCCATCTGGTTAATAATTATTTTTGCTTTTTTCTCAAGGTCGCCATGTGAAAACTTAATTACAGATGGATGCCTGGGTTTATAAGAAATTAGAGTCGAACCATCGGGACCTCTTGAGATATTGAATATATCCTTGGTAAATTGAAAATGATTTTCAAAAATTCTCCGTTTCTGATCATGGCCTCTTGAAATTATTCCATCTACCTCTCTGAAACTCCTTGAGAAAACTTTTGAAGTAAGAAGAGGATTAAAATTTTCACGTGTTCCGTCTGATATGGCAATTATATTGTTGTCACTTCTTAAAATTTTGACAAATTCGTTTTTTCCTATATTTTTTTCTTGAATAAAAAATGCCCCTTCGAGCTGTTTACTTAATATTTCATCTCCATGGGCATCAAGGAAGTCAACTTTTGTATAAAGAGGCCCTTCTTTAAAAGCAATAATTATCTTATGCCCCAGCTTTGTAAGATGTTTAATTATTGCAATGTCCACTATAATTTCCCCTGATTCATCAGCAAGCCACAAAATCTTTTTTGTTTGGTCAGCCTTTCTTTCAATTCCAAGGAAATTCAGCAGAGGTTTAACACCATCTCCGATCATTTGACGATTAAAGAGTTTGTGAAAATCATCTTCTTTGTAAGCTTTCAGCTTGTCTGATTCCCAAAGCGCATTCTCAACTGACAGAGATAACAACCTGTTAAGTTCAATATGCTCAACAAATTTTTTAATTCCCGCAAGAGTTGACGGAGAATTTAAAATAACCGTATTATCCACTTGATTTATAGCTTTTTTAAAAGCCTCTGAGCAAAGAGCCTTACTAACTCTATTATTACGAATAGCTTTTTCACAAAGAAATGGGTCATCAATAAGGGTTCGATCAAGAAAGATCTTAAGCAGGCGTTTTTCTACGCGAGAAGGAATCATCATTTCATCTTGCGTTTCGTGTAAAAATTTTATTTTAATAAGCGCTTCAAGAAAACTTTTATCCCTTTTATCTTCTATTCGACTATCAATAAGCTCCATAATTCTTTGAAGAACTTCCTTATATTTTTTCTGCAGAAAATGGGAATTATTTTTGTTCATAATTGCTTCAAACATTCTGTCTGAACAGGGATAATATCTTTCATCCTCTCCTGTATAAACCATGAAGGTTACCTGCTCCGGAGATGCCACATGGTCCGGATAGGCAAAATAATCCATATGATTTTCAATAAAGAAAGCCGTATGCCAGGCATCTTTTTCAGGGTTTTCACCTGGCCGGTAAATAATATCAATGTTTTTACTGGATTCCATTTTATTTTCGTAAATATGTTCACCACGAATTTTCACAGAATTATCAAAATACTGTAACTACTCAGCCTGACTACGTGAGTAGTTACAAAATACTCTTCTTAACATTTTTCAGTGAAACTCCGTGTTGTTCCACGTTTCTTAGCTTTTACAATTTATAAAATCAAAAACTTGGATAATGTCTGTTACTATAATGTCTGCATAAAGGTTTTTACATTTTGGATCATCTTTTCTCATTCTTAATGATCTTGAGTCTCCTGCAAAAAGAGCTGTTTTAAATCCTGTTTTTTTTGCCGTATAAATATCTTTTAACATATCATTTCCAATATATAATACTGAATTTTCCCGGATATTCATGTTTTTAAGCCTTTCTGCTGCAAGCTGAAACAAAAATGTTGACGGCTTTGCATATCCGAATTTATATGAAAAAATAATTAAATCATTATGAAAACCAAGATCTGACATGTCTGATCCCAGTAACCACTTAAAAAGATAAGGAGTATAGAATTGTGCGTTTGATATAATGCCTGTCAGAAGCTTTGAATTTTTGCATGCAAAAAGCATTTCTCTGGTATGAGGCATTGGATATACAGGATTGACAAGCATTTCAAATTCAACAGCAAACCTTCTGATAAAATCCAGATCATTATTTTCTAAAACATTCGTCCAGATACGGTCGATTTCAACTTCCGGAAAATCAACACCTTTTTTACGCAAATCATCATGTTTTTTTTTAATGGTGCTGAACAAATCATCCAAAATAATATAAGGTTTTTTTTTAATGCCGTACTTTAACAGCAATTGTTCAAGGAGATGTATATTGTGTGATTTTTTTTCAGCAATGCTTATATCACCTGAACCGCTGATGAACAATGTGCCATAAATATCAAAAAGTATGCATTTTATTTTTTTGTTTATCTTTCCGGTTTTTTTTAAAGAAGTTGGTATAGGATTAAGCGGAGTTATGTAATTCGATATAAGACTTTTACTCAACATAATCGTTCCATTTAAGCAGGCTGAATTGTTCGAGATTTATAAACTCTGAAAGCAATATGTTTTTATCAAGCCTCTGATGAACTGAATTATTAATTATTTTTGAATAAATTTTTAGAAGGTTTTTTCTGTAAGTTGTTTTGTTGTAGTTACTCAGTACGGCATTCATGTTGTTTTGTATCAAGTTTTTATTGCTTAACAGACTATTTACGAAACGGGAAAGATATGGATTAAGCTTAATTAGTTTCTTTGCCTTATTTTTACTTGATAATACATGAGAAATTATTTGTTTCTGAAACGGTTCATAAAGCAGTCCAAAATCAATATTATTATTTCCGGTTATTTTTGTAAAAGATTTTTGTATTTTTTCTTCATTAATTTTGAAGTTGAACAGAGAGCAGTTTTTTAAAATACATGTTTTCCAAACTTCATAAAATTTATCTTTGCCTATCCATTCAAGTGGAATAAGAAGTTTATCATAAAGATGATCAAGTGCAATCCCGTTTTTTTCAAAGTCATGGCATATATCAGGGAGTTTTCTTCCACAGAGATTTTTTTTTGCTGTCCACGGCTCAAGAAAAGCAAAACCAAAGCCTTCAGTTATACTTGTAGTAATAATAAACTTTGCTGAAAGTACCAGCTCTGAAAAATCATTTTTCAAGCCGGCTTCAAATTCTACATTAAGATTATTTTTTTTAACAAAATTTTTCCATCCAGTGTAGCTGATAATATCAGAGATACTGTTAGGAGGAAGCGTTATGGTAAGAGTTTCATTGTTCCGGAAGAAAAGTGATAGAAGTATTGCTTCACCAATATTTTTTCTTCTTATAGCGCGTATGGGATATAGAACGTAGTTTTTGGTACACGATTCCTTTTTATCAGAATCAATAGGCTTGATTGTGTTGAATATTTTATGAAGGCCTTGTTTTTTCAGGCCGGCTTTAAGCAATATATTGTAATCTCGCGAGTTAATTACTCCGTAGTGACAATCTGAAACATATTCTTCAGGAAAATATGATAAAGGCCGCCCGTCTTCGGCAAAATCGTGGATTTGTAAAAAAAGCTTTATTTCCCTTTTTTGAAGAGTTTTGAGAATTTTTAAAAAATTTATATTTTTTGCAAGCATGGGATTGTGAACATGAAGAACATCGCATCCATTATTCCATCTTGAAAAAACAGCATTTATTATGTCATCTGCAACTTTTTCAGGCTTGTATATTTTTTGTGACTGGCTGTCATAATCAAGGCCGGGGATATGCACTGAATCAGCAGGAAAGGATATATCAGGAAGTTCTCCTGATAGTACAAGAACTTCACATTTTTCTCTGAGGGCTTCTACCTGTTGTTTTAAAACAGTTGTAACTCCCCCTGTTTTCAGGTGATAATGGATAAATGCTATTTTCATTATAAATTTTTTTATTACCACAACCCGTTATAATGACTAAAAATTATTATCATAAAAAGTAGTTAAGGTAAAGACCTGTTTAATTCCTGTTGTTAATTAATTAAAAATAGCTTTAATGGGCCGTAGCTAAGCGTTTAAACCATTCATAATATGTTCCTTACTTTGTCCTTGACTCACGAGAGCAATGTTTCTATACTTCTTAATCTATAAAAGCAATGACTTAGGAACGAGGACGAAATAATTTGTGTTATGCAAAGTGGTACTAAAATTAAAGTATTGGAAGGAATGTGCGAAGGAGAGGTTGGATATATATCACAGGAGCATTTTGAAAAGTTGTAAAACTTTTTTAAGAAACCATCAATTTTAATATGAAAAAAGACAGCTCTTTAGGAAAATATCGTGAAACTCTTCATGAAATTATTTTTGAGGCTGATACACCTGCAGGTAAATTATTTGATATAATTTTAATTGTAAGTATCGTGCTTAGTGTAATAGTTGTAATGTTGGACAGTGTGAGCACGATTCGAAATTCATATGGCGGCTTTTTAATTTTAAGCGAATGGTTTTTCACTTTTCTTTTCACAATTGAGTATTTTCTTAGGTTATCCTGTGTAGATCGTTCTTTTAAATATGCAACCAGCTTTTTTGGAATAGTAGATTTTCTGGCAATAATCCCGACCTATTTAAGTCTTTTTCTGCCTGGAAGCCAGTTCCTTATTGTTATCAGGATTCTTCGAGTTCTTCGAATATTTCGGGTTTTCAAACTGGTTCAGTATCTTGTTGAAATCAGGTTGCTTAACCAGGCTATGCGTGCAAGTCTGCGGAAAATTGTTGTATTTTTATTTACTGTTTTTACACTGGTGATAATTTTCGGTTCCATGATGTATGTCATAGAAGGCGAACAAAATGGTTTTACAAGCATCCCTCGAAGTATTTACTGGGCTATCGTAACGCTTACTACAGTCGGCTATGGAGATATATCGCCTAAAACAGGTTTTGGTCAGGCTCTGGCTGCTGTTATTATGATTATCGGTTATGCAATAATTGCCGTGCCGACAGGGATTGTAACAACTGAAATTGCTCGAGCCACCGTAGGGAAGATTTCCAATAAGGCGTGCCGGGTTTGCAGAGTAGAAGGCCACGACATAGATGCGAAGCACTGTAAATACTGCGGAGCAAAACTTTAAGTCCTTATCAGTCGTCGACGTATAACTAATACGCCTTCCTCCTTGTGAAATGAATTATCTGGAAGTCTATAGGAGGTAAAAATTTGATTGATAGAAAAGAAATTAAACTTGATGAAATTCTGGATGGTATTGTACCGGTTGACAGGAAATGGATAATAAAAGCAAGGGAACGTACGGCTCAACTGGTTATGCCGCCGAGAGCCCTGGGAAGGCTTCACGATATTTCTGAGCGGTTATGTGGAATATATAAGAATCTTAAGCCGTCAATAAGTCAAAAGGCTGTTTTGGTTATGGCCGGAGATCACGGTATAGTTAATGAAGGGATGAGTGCCTTTCCACAGGATGTTACCGGAGCTATGGTGGGTACTTTTCTGAAAGGCGGGGCAGGAATAAATGCAATTTGTCGGTATGTGGGTGCAGAGGTGTGGGTGGTAGATATGGGCATTATTCCTGAGATAGAGCCAGGTTCGATAGATGGAGGAGATCGTCTTTTGGTGCATAAAATTGCAAAAGGTACAGCAAATTTTGCAAAAGGCTCTGCCATGACACGCCAGCAAGCTGAAAAGGCAATTTTAACGGGATTTAATCTTGCTGCTGAGTTTTTCAATAAAGATGTAGATATTCTGGGCACTGGCGATATGGGTATAGGTAATACCACTCCATCTGCTGCTATTGGAGCTGTGATTACAGGAAAGAGTCTGGAGAATATGGTCGGCAGGGGAACAGGGATAGATGACGAAGGGCTCATGAGGAAACGAAATATTATCAAGTCCGGAATTCAGCTAAATCAGCCGGACAGAAAAGACGGACTTGATATCCTGTCGAAGATAGGGGGCTTTGAAATAGGCGGAATCGTCGGCTGTATGCTTGCCGGTGCGTATCATAATCGTCCTGTTATGGTTGATGGCTTTATTTCAACGGCAGGAGCATTGATTGCGCATACTCTTTGTCCGCATGTTACTGATTATTTTTTTGCAGGACACTGCTCAGAAGAGCCCGGGCATCGGGCTATGCTGGAACATCTGAAGCTTGAGCCAATTCTGGATTTAGGTATGCGCCTTGGCGAAGGTACTGGCGGTGCGCTGGCAATGGAGATTATGGAGGCTGCTCTGCGGATTTTTAATGATGTTTTAACATTTAAAGAGGCAGGTGTTTCAGAAAAGGAGAAATAAAATAATTTAATCAAAGGAGAATATTTATGGAAGTTTTGGCTGAGGAACTCAATAAAGAAAAAGAGCAATTAGAAAAGGAAACCACTGAGGCCTTGATGGATGAAAAACGGATCTATCGGCCGCTGCCTGAAATGGTAGTCAACGCTAACATCGACCCGAATGACTATGAAAACGCTGTAAAAAAGGGAAAGACAGACCTCGAAGGCTTTTGGGAAGAGGCGGCTATGGAATTGGACTGGTTCAGAAAGTGGGACAAGGTACTTGACCGGTCTGAGGCGCCGTTTTTCAAATGGTTTGTCAATGCCAGGACCAATATAGCCTATAATGCCCTGGACAGGCATGTAAAGACCCACCGCAAGAACAAGGTGGCGCTGATATTTGAAAGCGAGGCGGGAGAACGGTCGCGCATGACCTATTATGACCTGTATAGGGCCTCCAATATGGTTGCCAATGCGCTTACCTCTCTCGGAATCACAAAGGGGGACAGGGTGTCTATCTATCTCCCCAATATACCTCATATCGCCATTGCCATGCTTGCCTGCGCCAAGGTAGGCGCTATCCATAGCGTGGTTTACGCCGGGTTTAGCGCCATAGCTCTGAGGGACAGGGTCAATGATGCCGAGGCAAAAGTTATCATCACAGCAGATGGCTTTAATCGAAACGGGAAGGTTGTTAAATTAAAAGAGGTAGTAGATGACGCCATGCTTGATTGTCCCTCGGTGGAAACAGTAGTTGTGGTAAAATGGGCTGACATACCGGTCGATATGACCGATGGGCGTTATGTCTGGTACGAAGATCTGATGGAGGGAGTAAGCAGGGAATTTAAGACTGTTGAAATGGATGCAAATGACCCTCTTTTTATCCTCTACACCTCAGGAACGACCGGCAAGCCCAAGGGGGTTGTGCATAGCCATGGCGGCTACATGGTAGGGGTGAACCGGTCATTGAAATGGGTGTTTGACATAAAAGAGACCGATATTTTCTGGTGCGCTGCTGATCCTGGCTGGATTACGGGGCATAGCTACATTGTTTACGCTCCACTTGTTTTAGGTACCACCACGGTTATGTACGAAGGACATCCGCTGTTTCCCGGGCCGGATCGGATGTGGCAGATCATAGAAAAGTACGGGGTCAATATTCTCTACACAGCGCCAACCACCATCAGGATGCTTATGAGGTTTGGTTCTCAGCGTCTCAAAAAGCATAATTTGTCCACGCTTCGGCTTCTCGGTACGGTGGGCGAACCGATCAATCCTGAGGCGTGGGTCTGGTATTATAAGAACGTGGGGAACCAGAACTGTCCTGTCATGGATACCTGGTGGCAAACCGAGACAGGCATGTTTATGGTAGCACCAACGCCATGCAACGTGTTGAAGCCTGGATCTGCTTTCAAGCCTTTTCCCGGTATTCATGTGGACGTAGTTGATGCCCATGGAGAACCTGTTGAACCTGGCAAGGGAGGGCATGTGGTCGTTAAAGAGCCGTGGCCTGCCATGCTCACGACCCTTTACAAGGATTCTGAGAAATACAAAGAGGTTTACTGGTCAAAAATTCCTGGGATGTATTTGGCCGGCGACATTGCCACCAAAGACAAGGACGGTTATTTCTGGTTCCAGGGCCGATCTGATGACGTTCTCAAGATTGCCGGTCACCGAATTGGCACAGCAGAGGTCGAAAGCGCCCTGGTCAGCCATAAACATGTTGCTGAGGCTGCGTGTATCGGTGTGCCCGACAAGGTTCGCGGAGAGGTGGCACAGATCTTTGTCATCTTAAAGGAAGGCGTTGAAGAGGACGAAGACGCCCTGGTAAACGAACTGAAAGCCCATGTTCGAAAAATGCTTGGACCCATTGTGGTGATCAAGGGAATTGAATTTAAAGACAAACTTCCAAAGACCAGGAGTGGTAAGATCATGCGCCGCGTGTTGAAAGCGCAGGAATTAGGATTAAAGGAAGGCGATCTGTCAACCCTTGAGGATTAACATCTGAACGTAAAGCTATGGAGGAAATCATGAGTTCAAGTATTTACTGGTTAATTATCTTTGTTTTTGCTTACTGGGTCTATTGTATTACATGGGGAATCAAAGGAGCCTTACGCGCCAAGACCGCATCGGATTATTTTATTGCCGGACGACAAATCAGCATATGGGTCTTTGTTCTGGCGGCCACCGCCACATCCTTTAGCGGATGGACATTCGTGGGGCACCCGGCTCTGGTCTGGCGAGACGGTTTCCCTTACGCATATGCCTCTTTTTATGCCATCACCATTCCTTTTACAGGTGTCCTGTTTCTAAAGCGCCAGTGGCTTCTTGGAAAAAGATACGGCTTTGTCACACCAGGAGAGATGTTCTCCACATATTTCAAGAGCGATACCATGCGCGTTCTGACCGTCATTGTCGCCCTCTTTTTCAGCGTTCCATATCTTGGGGTGCAACTGAGGGCTTCGGGTTATCTGTTTAACGTTTTGACAGACGGCCTGCTTTCTATCAACGTGGGCATGGTCCTTTTGGCCTCGGTGGTGACCATTTATGTGGCCTTGGGCGGCCTGCGATCCGTGGCCTATGTGGATTCGGCCCAGTGCGTTTTGCTGGCCTTAGGAATCGTTGCGCTGGGAATCATTACCCTTGCTTTTTGCGGCGGCTGGGACGGTCTTACATCCGGAATCGCAAAAATCGTGCTTGTCGACACTAAACTTACTCCTGACGGTTACAGTCATTATGTCGCTATTCCAGGGGTGATTCAGTGGGTGCCGGCAGCAAGCAAGTCCGTAGGCGGCGGCTGGACCGGCGTGATGGTTCTGACATATATGTTTGCTCTCATGGGAATTCAGTCAGCCCCTGCATTTTCCATGTGGGCTTTTGCCAACAAAAACCCGAAACCCTTTCCCCTTCAGCAAGTTATAGCTTCTTCTCTCGGGATAGGATTTATCCTCATAGTTTTTACGGCAATCCAGGGGATGGGGGGACATGCGCTGATGGATGCCGGCATTATCCCGTCATTAGCGGATGGAAAGCAGGGAAGCCTGGTGCCGTGGCTGATCCACCTCATGGGAGATCACGTGCCCTGGCTCACCGGGCTTCTGGCAGTTTGTGCGCTGGCCGCCATGCAGTCCACGGGCGCTGCTTACATGTCAACAGCAAGTGGTATGTTGACCCGTGATCTGTATAAACATTTCCTGAACAAAGACGCATCCCACCGGCAGCAGAAGTTTTTCGGACGTATTCTTGTGTTAGTTGTCGTCGGAGCGGCTCTGATTGTGGCTATTACCTCCACAGACGCACTGGTACTTTTAGGGGGACTGGCTGTTTCTTATGGATTTCAGATGTGGCCTGCCCTGATTGCTATCCTGTATGTGCCATGGCTTACAAGACAGGGAGTCGTAACCGGTCTGATTGCCGGTCTAGTTGCAGTGACGTTGACATATCAATTTAAGCTTGGGTTACCATGGGGCGCCTATCCACTGACTATTCACAGTGCTGGCTGGGGGATCATATTTAATCTTGCCCTTGCCGTGTTGGTGAGCGCCTTCACACAGCCGGGTGAAAAGGAATTCGCCCGACGGTTCGAATTCCACAAATTCATAAGGCAGCATGCCGGCGTTCCAAAAGCAAAACAGCGCTTGAAACCAATTGGCTGGATCATCACCCTTGTGTGGTTCATGTTTGCCATCGGTCCCTTTGCCGTGATCGGAAACTCCATTTTCGGCAACCCGAGCGCTCCTGAAACGTGGTTTTTGGGCATGCCGTCTATATGGATCTGGCAGATTATCTGGTGGGCATTAGGCTGCTACATGATGTACTTTCTGGCTTTCAAGCTGGAGATGTCCACAAACATCACAGGTGAAGTAGATGTGCTGGCCGAGGATATCGGGGATGTAAAGGTGCCTGAAGGAACTGGACCTGCAGGAAAGTCGGTTTAGAAAAAAAATACGTAATAGTTCACCGGATGAAAAACATTTGACAGGATAACAGGATAAACATGATATAAATCCAGTTAAGGAACGGGATGAAAAAACTATCATGTCAATCCTGTTTATCCTGTCAAAAAAATAGCTGAACTATTACAAAATTACTTAAATGGAGGGAGTAGAAAGCTATGAAGAAATATAGTCTTATTGTACTGGTTTTTACGGTTTTCTTTTCGTTAATGTCAATGACGGTGTCAGCCGAAACAGATGCTGAACGTCTGGATCGCCTGGAAATGGAGATTGAGGAAATAAAGGCATTGAAGCCATCCACTGCTGAAAACGTATGGGCAAAATACAACATGCGTATTTATGGACGTGTAAAAGTTGATCTCAACTATGACACAGCAGAATTCAAATATAATGATTTTGTCGCGGCGGTTAAGGAAGATGCCTCAAATGATTCTGTAAATTTTAACCCGCGGGATACCCGTTTCGGGTTTGAGGCAAACCACACTGATGGGAACTGGACAGGTAAAGGCCGTTTTGAAATTGATTTTTACGGCACCAATGCCGGCAACAACCTGATCCCCCGCATGCGTCTCGGATATGTAGATCTGGCAAACAATTCATCCGGCACAAGCCTTCGGGTTGGACAGGATTGGATCCCGGTAGCCCAGCAAAATCCGGCTACCATTGATTTTGGTGTACTGTCCGCTGCCGGCAACCTGTGGTGGCGTGTACCCCAGGTTACGCTTCGCCAGAAGCTGGACAACCTGGAATTCCTTTTATCCGCGATGAAGCACCGCCGGACCGATACTGAAGAAGAAGAAAGGATGCCCTGGGCTCTTGCCAGGGTTGCCTATAATTTCGGAGATGGTAACCTCGTTGCCTTGGGTGGTGGTTATCAGAGCAATGAATACGGCCAGACCGGCAAAGATATAGATCGATCCCTGGTCGCATTAGAGATCAAATTAAACCTGGGGCATGTTCTGCTCAAGGCTGAAGGATTCTGGGGAGAAGCCCTGGATAAAGATTTTCTCCGCTATGAAATGGGCATAAACGATAGTGACCCGAATAATCCAAAGGAAATAGAAGCAATTGGTGGTTTTATCAGCCTGACCGCAAATGCTACCGATGATCTCACTGTTTCCGCTGGATACGGTATCGACGATCCCAGGAATGATGACATGAAAACAATGAGAGGAAGCTTAGGTGACAGGCAGTTTACCAGAAACGACATTGCTTTTGTAAACGGCTGGTATAAGATTACCAAAGGGGTAAAGGTTGGCGCAGAAGTTATGTACGTGAATACCGAACGTTTTAATAAGACCGATGAAGGTATGCGTTACACCCTGTCTACGTTCTACAACTTCTGATTTCGGTGAAGGTAACAGTTCACGGTTTACGGTTTACAGTTTACGGCTGTTCAAAACATAAAACTGTGAACGCTTACTTGTGAAAGGTGAGGAGATGGAGCGAACTACTAACCTGATAATGAATATTTTGTGTGTTGTCGCTCTGACAGTAGTTGTATTCCTCTGCCCTGGATGCAACGAGCAAAACAGCCCGATAGACCAGCGCGAAAAGGTTTATCGGGCTCTTTTGCTTGACGGCAATCGTCTTCTGGAAAAAAAGAAGTACCAAAAGGCAGCCGATTTTTTTACAGAGGCTGTTTCCAGGGAGCCTGAAAAGGCTGAGGGCTATTTGACCCGGGGTATTGCTTATATCTGCCTGGAGCAGTATAGGCAAGCTATTGTCGACTTTACAAGCGCGATCCAAAAAGACAGGACACTCGCTATTGCGTATGCAAATCGCGGCATTGCATACGATCATTTGGGCAGACACAAAGAAGCCCTTTTTGACTACCAAAAGGCCTTATCCATTAACCCTGAGACGGGAAAAGGCCCGGGTTTCATGGAAAGGTTTCTTCATAATAAACCCAGGACCCCTGATTTGCGAGAAAGAGTTAAATTTTTGATAGATAATCAAATTTGGAATGTTGACTTTAAAAATGATTAGGAACGTGGACGAATTAACTTCCGCAAGTAGGCGCACAGATTTGGGTCGAATTTGTTCGATCTCAGATCACAAAAGTTGATGGAATAGCGAGCTATTTCAATATTTTTGTGATCTGAGATCAAACAAAGGCGGCCTGAAGCTGTGATGCATAGTTGGGGAAGTTATTTCGTCCACGTTCCTTACCGCTATGGGTCTGAGATGCGGACGTACCTGCCGGATTTCATTGTCCTGATCAATGACGGGCAGGACAATCTCTTGAACCTGATTGTCGAAATCAAGGGATATCGCCGAGAGGATGCCAAAGAAAAAAAATCCACCATGGAAACCTACTGGGTCCCAGGGGTAAATAACCACAGACATTATGGCCGCTGGGCGTTTGCTGAATTCACCGAAGTTTACCGGATCGAAACTGACTTTGAAGCAAAAGTTGAAGAGGAATTTAACAAAATGATCGAAGAAATAATGAAGGGTGACGGGTGAAAAAGAGAAGCAAAAAGGAACAAGGGATGATAGACAGTCGGCTTGCCGCCATTGCACCAGGTGAAGACAGCACTCGTCAGTTCAAGGTCGATGTGTGCAATGTCGATTCACTGGCCTCGGAAATGGTGGCTTTTGCCAATTCCGATGGAGGGACGATTTTTATTGGCGTAGCGGATGATGGTTCGATGCCGGGGCTTTTGCCAAAGAATGTGGTGAGAATCAATCAGCTCATTAGCAATGCAGCCAGCCAGCATGTACGAAGCCCATTGACTGTTCAGACGGAAAATGTTCAGCTTTCGACCGGACGCATTGTTATTGTGCTCACCGTGCCAAAAGGTATTGATAAACCGTATTTTGATAAAAACGGGGTTATCTGGCTAAAATGTGGAGCAGATAAACGGCGGATTAATTCCAAGGAAGAACTGCGCCGGCTTTTCCAGTTTTCCGATCAGTTCCATGCTGACGAGCTCCCCACAAAAGCAGGGATAGATAAACTCGACAAGCTTCGTTTCCGCGATTTTATCCGCGATGTCTATAAACTGAATTTTCCGGATGACCCCAGGGATTTGATACAGTTGTTGCAGAACATGAGCCTGGCTACCGATACAGGGTGCTTGAATTTGGCGGGAGTGCTTCTGTTTACAGAACGCCCCGAGTGGATCAAGCCCCAGTTTGTTGTAAAAGCGATTCGATATCCTGGCAATGAAATTCATGTTAGTGATTACCTGGATACCGAAGATTTTTCCGGTCCATTGAGCAAAATTTTTGATGATTCCCTGTCGTTTGTCATGCGCAACATGCACAAGGTGCAAAACGGACGTGGTGTTAATGCGCCGGGACTGCCCGAAATTCCTGAAGCGGTTTTTGAAGAGCTCCTGGTCAATGCATTGATTCACCGCGACTATCTTGTGAGTGCTCCCATACGGCTTTTCATCTTTGATAACCGTATTGAGATCATCAGCCCCGGTCACCTGCCGAACAACCTGACGGTTGAACGGATTCGGGCCGGTATTTCCAATATTCGAAACCCGATTCTGGTTTCGTTTGTGGCAAAGGGGCTTCTGCCCTACCACGGACTTGGGTCCGGGATTAAGCGCGCATTGGAAAAATGGCGTGATATAGACTTTACAGATGATCGTGAAGGCTGTCTTTTCACCGTAATAATTCATCGAAAAGTACCCAATGGTTCATTCGACTTGACTGATTACTCGAAAAGTTCGGGGAAAGTTCGGGAAAAGTTCGAGGAAGGTTCGGGGAAAACTGAAAATCAAGTTTTTACTTTTCTCTCTGATAATCCGGAAATTACTATTCCTGAATTGGCCGAAAAACTTGGTCTCACCACTCGCGCCGTGGAAAAACAGATCGCAAAATTGCGGGAAAAAGGCCGCCTGTGTCGCATCGGCCCCGCCAGGGGCGGACGCTGGCAAACGATTGAGAAGGGTGAAGCGTAATGACGTTAAAAAAGAAAAAAACTTTGAAAACTATAGAAACTTTGACACACGACGAAGCAACCCGCAAAAATATCCCCACGGCTGAATACCAGTCCGTGATGCGAAAGGATGAACAAACACCCATTCAAATCGCATATGAACGCCGTAACCGCGATCTGGACCCCCAGCTTGTCTGGCGCGGCAAGGATGAACAGGACTGGTCTGACCTGGTTGTTCATGCGCCGCCTTTATACATCCAGGAAAAGGTTCATCCCAAGGTCTTGATTGACGATTTGATCAAACAGACCGAAATACAGAAAAAGTCCGGTGTACCACAACAGATAGATCTTTTTTCTGATTTTAACGGTCTGCCCGGCGAAGGCGCAAAAACCGAATTTTACCAGCACGATGCCAACTGGTCCAATCGAATGATCCTTGGTGACAGTTTGCAGGTTATGGCATCATTAGCGGAACGTGAGGGACTTCGCGGAAAGGTGCAATGCATCTATATTGATCTGCCTTATGGTATAAAGTTTAATTCCAAGATATTTCAAGGCCCTTTGATAAACCCAAATCCGGGCGTATTGCTATCAAGGTAATCAATCATCTGGGGGATGAGGTGATGAAGGTGTTTCGGGTACCGTGATGGAGTGCGTCCATGAGTTTGACACAGTTTTCTTGCTGAAAGCGCAAAATTTAAGAGAGAAATAAAGGGATATAATGATGACACACGAATAGATCCCGAATCCAAGGAGATTGAAGGCCTTGGTGGCGATGAAGATTCATCTTGGGGGGATTACCCAATTGACACCGTATTGATCAGGAATGAAAATCGTACGGTCCATGATGTATTGCGGAGAATTAAGAAAGGATCGTTTGTCATGGATTCGGATTTTCAGCGTGATTTTATATGGCAGGATGACAAACAAAGCAAACTAATTGAATCTGTCCTAATGCGGATTCCATTGCCGGTTTCTTATCTGGCAGAAGATGAGCAGGGAAGGATGATTGTAGTGGATGGGCTGCAGCGATTGTCAACATTTATGCGTTTTGTGGACAATAAACTCCAGCTTAAACTGCCGAATCAAAAAAATTTGGATGGGAAGCGTTTTCAAGACCTTTCTCCTAAGCTCCAGAACCGTGTCGAGGATTGCAATTTAATCCTTTATATTATTGACGTAAAAGTGCCGGAGCAGGCGAGGCTGGATATTTTTGAGCGAGTGAACAGTGGTGTTCCTCTGACAAGGCAACAGATGAGAAACTGCCTGTATATGGGGCCGGCGACTCGTTTCCTGAAAGAAGAGGCCTCCACAGAGCTTTTCTTAAAAGCGACGGCTCATAGCCTAAAGTCATCCACCATGAGAGATCGGGAATTTGTCAACCGGTTTTGCGCCTTTCATCTTATTCATCTTGATGAATATCGAGGTGATATGGATGATTTCCTGGCACGAGGGCTGAAGAAAATGAATACCTTTGAAAAGGCCGAGCTGGAAAAACTATCGAACCAGTTCAGGCTTGGTCTTCGTAACAATCACAAAGTGTACGGCAAACATGCATTTAGAAAACACACTAAGGGACAATCTGATCGTAAAGTTCTCAATGCCTCATTGTGGGATGTGATGTCAACAGGACTCTCCCGGTACCAAGAACATTTGGTTGATGAATGTGCAGAATTTCTTAAAGCCGGCTTTTGGAAACTGATGGATGATGTGGAATTCTTTCAGCTTATCACATATGGTCCGAATGCCGTAAAAAATGTAAGATACCGCTTCGAGGCAGTCAACAAGATGCTAAAGGAGGTGTTTGATGATTACTCAGCTTGATTTGCATTTTTTCAAATGCTTTGAAATCCTGCGGTTGCCGATTGCCCCACTGACCTTACTATCAGGTTCCAACGCATCTGGAAAATCTTCTGTATTGCAGGCGTTTGTATTGCTGCATCAGACCATTCGTGAACACGAATGGTCAAGGCGTTTGATGCTAAATGGTAAATCAATCCGGCTTGGAACCGTTTCTGACGTAATCGACAAGGTGAACGGGCGAAGGACTTTCGAGGTCGGTATAAAAGATGGGGA
>JABZFQ010000306.1 GCA_014237365.1 Desulfobacteraceae bacterium
AAAAAGGCTTTCCTAAGCAAAAAATCTGCGTTACTTACCACAATATGTTGTGAAAACATTCAAATTGTCTCCGCATATGACAAAAAAGAATTTTTAGGATGACGAGCGGGAATTGCTGACCACCCGATCCAAATAGTTAACATTCATTATCAGGCTACTGTCCGATAAGCTTTGTGAAACGCCCGGTGCGGACCCGCAAGCCGTGGTGTTGTGGGAGAGAGAAACTCCTGCTTACCCGATTAGCTTCTTTCTTCCAACTTTCTCTTAATCCATATAGGGTTACGACGCATGGGTAAGATGGCGACAATATAAGCAATTTCATTCTCAATTTCGTAATAAAGGGCATAGGGAAATCGCTTGGCAAGCATTCGATGAAGACCATACCTTCTATTATGAATACCTGCGTAGATTCTTAGGGATTCGATATCAGAGATTAAACTATCCCAGAAGTAATCACCAACGCCGGTTTCTCTTTGATCATAAAAAGCCTTTCCGTCGTTCAGGTCACTAACAACCTCTTTCAATGTAACGACATCTTTAATTCTCATGATTTACGACTCGCTCTTAACTCTTCAAGAGAAATAAATTCTGCTTTACCGTTTTTGATCTTTCTTTTCCTCTCTTCGATGATGTCCTGATGCCATTCAGGGGAATCAATTTCGGATTTTTCTCCCATAAACGAATCCCAAAGAGCCTCCATAGCCTGAAGACGATCTATCGTACTCATTTTCTCTATTTCGAGTGCATTCATTTTGATTCCTCCCCCCAGAGATCGACCATTGATTAACAAGCAAATTTACTTTGCTCTATTATCTTCAATTATAATATTATATTTGAAATGGTTAGCATCTGTCAATATATCAAAAAGGAGGAAAACAGGTCGCTCCCAAACGCACTGAGTTTTATCCATTTTTGTGGTGGGGATGGACCGGCAGGTCTTAAACAGGATAGCATTCAACATTTGAGCAGGATGATTTTGACTCCAAAATTGTCGTTGTCACGCCTCAATGAAAACCAGTCTGCTTGGCTATTCTTAAAATGTTTTTCCCCGTTATATGAGCAGTTGCAGAAGGATGAACCGGCAAAGAAGGGTCACTATTTGTTGCCGAACCGCCATCACCATCTGAGCGAATGGCGTTGTTAAAAGCTTCTTATATTTTTGATAATAATATCAGTTGACAACCGAATTGGTTTAAAGTACAATATGTACAAAAAGTACGTAATATTCATAATAATTCATGAGGATATTTGTCATGTTAAATAAAATAACTACCGCTGATGCAAGGAAAAAATTTGCTACTATTATTAATCGAGTAGCTTTCGGAGATGAATCGTTTGTTCTGACCCGGCGGGGCGAGCCAATAGCTGCCATTGTGTCGATGAGGGAACTTAAGTTGTTACAAGAATTAGAGGACCAAATAGATATAGAAGATGCATGGAAAGCTAAAAATGAACTTGGTGAACCGATCCCCTGGGAAGAGTTGAAAAAGGAACTTGAGCTTTGAAATATAGAATAGAGGTTAAAAGATCTGCTGCAAAAGCACTTAAAAAGATCCCGAACCCAGACCGAAAGCGCGTAAGCGAAAAGATCGACAGCCTTGCAGAAAAGCTTCCAAACCCGGATATAACTATGATGAAGGGGAACAATCCCTTTCACAAAGTGCGTATCGGAAATTATCGGATAATATACGAGATTCAAGATGATGTTCTACTTATTCTGATTGTCAAAATTGGACACCGCAAAGATATTTACAGGAACCTATTCTGAATTCCTATTTTACTTCTTCCAGCCTTATAACGACCCCTGGGAATTCCCCAGCCCAGCCATTTTTTCTCCAAAGGCCATTTTCGGGGGCAAAAGCATCACTGCAAGGACAAGTGGCTCTCCGAACAGACAGGCTGTTGTAAAAGTTAAGGAATATCCAGGGAGAACTGTTGAAGACAGCACTTCTTACCATTTTCTTTCTACCTCTACGTCTTGATTCTCAAGATATGAATATCCCAGTTTCATGCCATCCAACAGCCCTAAAAACCTTTCTTTTTCCATTCCCATGATCTCTGAAGCCTTGCTAAGGCCTGTTTTACGCAACACAAGAGCGCCGATGACACCTAATAGCTTCTCGCGGTCATCCACAGTTTTGAAAAACGGAAGTTCATTCGCTATTTCCCTCAATGGAGATATCTGCATTTTGATCACCCCTTTTCAATGGCAGATGGAGAGTTTCCCAGATGGCGTGAAGGTTCTGCTAATAGATTAGAATGTACGAAAAAGCGCGTATCACTCTAAAATACGCGCCTCCAGCTTCATTTACGAGTCCTTGCCACAAATGCCCTTCCTCACTGTACCCATGACACGTAACTCCACAGAGTCCAAATCAAAAAAATCCGGCTCTCTGGTATTTTGCGGGGTCGATTTTTATCAAAAGGATCAGCCTGTTATCCGTATTTATGAGTCACCAGAATTTAAAAAATTTACGCAGTAAATGCCATTATTTAAGCAGATATTGAAATTTTAGTACAATACAGCCCCATATGCCCTAATAATAGCGTTAAAAAGTTGTTCAACACCAAACGCATAAAATACGATAACTTTTTGAAATTAAAATAAAAGGCTAACCCCGCAAAATACCAGAGAGCCAAAAAACCATACCAAATTAGCTGGTTATGGTCAACAGAAAACCACCTTGCCGGGCTGGCCGATGGATAGGTAGGTCTTAAACAGGATAGCATTCAAGATTTGAGAAGGAGGATTTTGACCTCAAAATTGTCGTTGTCACTTCTCAATGAAAACCAGAATAGATCGTCTATTCTCTAAAATCAGCAGGTTGGCAAGGGGCCCCACCCTCATGACAATCATAACCGCCCCAGTTCACGCATGGTTGCCAGATCGTCCTTGAAATCATCCACGTCATAATGCGGTGAAATGCGGCGAGTTAGAGTCAAAATCTTGATTAGCGCACTTGTCGCAGTTGCGCTATCTGAGTAGCTCAAAAAGTCCGAAGTTTGAAGCTCGTTTGTCAAATGTAAGCACACATTCACAGCCCGAAAATTTTGCTGAGTGCGCTATTAAAAGATCCGAAATGTCCATTTTGGTTTCTCGTGCCGAAGAGACAAAATTCAGGATTGCTGATTGTGTCTCAAACTCCAGGATAGGCATCAGTATAAGCTCATTAATGGAATATAGTATCTCTTGTCTCGGAATCTTATAAACAGATTCCAACACCCAGACGGTTTCAAGGACAACAAGCAGAGGCACAAAAAATACTTCCTTGTCGGACTCAGCCTGTTTGAATATCCTGTAAATCGTTTCGGCTTGTCGCTCGTCATCCCTTACGAGGAAGCGAACCAGCACATTAGTATCCAATGCCTTCATTTGAAATTATCCTGCATCTTCTGCCTTATCCCAGCGTCCATTTTCTTAATAGAAATGGGTTTCCTCCCCTGCTTGTGTAATCTGCCGAATACATCATCGACCTTCTTGGTGATCGGCCTAAGAAGCGCTTCTCTATTTTTAGTGATTACAAATTCAAGTTTGTCTCCTGCGTGTAGATTCAGAGAATTCCGAACTGCTTTTGGAATCGTTACTTGCCCTTTGCTTGTGAGTGTCGCTAATGCCATAGGAACTTTCTCCTTACTATTGTCCATCTTCTTACTTCAAAGTAAGATAAAGCAGATTGATAGTCAACTTTTTTTGACAGTTTGCCGCCGGCGCTGGGGCGATTTAGATTTAGGGTAGATTTAGAGGAGATTTAGGGGACGTTTAGGGGGACGTCCTTAAATAGTAAGGAACGTGGACGAAATAACTTCCCCAACTATGCATCACAGCTTCAGGCCGCCTTTGTCCGGTCTCAAATCACAAAAATATTGAAATAGCTCGCTATTCCTTCAACTTTTGTGATCTGAGATCGCACAAATTCGACCCAAATCT
>JABZFQ010000141.1 GCA_014237365.1 Desulfobacteraceae bacterium
TTTGCACGGAAGTGGGACTTTAGTCCCGCAAAAACACTGCGCAACAAGGCGGGGCTAAAGCCCCACTTCCTGATAGTAACACAGTGCAGAGCAATGATTTCAATTAGTTACATATCATGATTGCTATTAGCACATAACAAAAAATCAGGGGATTGCAAAAGTCATACAGAACGGTATTTTATAGCCTGCATTGCTTTGTAGGGACTACCGAACTGTAAACAAAATACAGGAGGAAATATTATAAAAGAATTGGTTTTAGCCTCAAAACTATAGTTGACTTAGAGCGATATTTAATCTATATTTTAAAGGAGTTATATTATTTGGTGTACGGGAAAACGAAAAAATTACAGATCTGATTATCATTAAAATACTGTGCATTTAGCATGATAGAGTTTCATGCTATACGTACAATTTCAGATTTAGAAAAGCATTTAAATTAAATAAGTTATAGAATTCAATTAAGAAAAATGATTGAAAATTGTCCGAGATTCATATCAGATCTCGTCTGATCATAAAGAGGCTAAGGAACGTGGACGAAATAACTTTCTCAATTGTCAGAAACTGCGGCACTGTTTGTTCAATTTTCGGATATGGGAGTTTGGGTAGTCCCAACAAAACAGTGCAGGTGGTCAAAAAGATGCTCGGTATACTCTGCAAATCCTTGATTCACTCATGAACTCATTCACAGCAACTGAGCGCTAACTCCTTGAAATTATTGACCTGCATTGTTTTGTATGGACTACCGGAGTTTGATGACAATGTTTTTCGGCACATGCAGGTGCAGTGTCAAAATATGGCAAAAGTTCTTGGCAAAAAATTGCTCAACTCAGACTTTAAGAAAGGAGAGTGAAACATATGAAAATCAGAAAAGCTATGCTTGCAGGAAGCTGGTATCCGGAAAGCGCTTCAGAATGCGAAAAAGAAATAAATAATTTTCTTAATGATGCCACTGCCAGTCCTTCATTAAAAAATAAATTGACAGGAGGAATCGTACCCCATGCTGGATGGTATTATTCAGGCAGTATTGCATGTAATGTAATAAATTGCCTTAAAAAAGGAGCTGATCCGGATGCGTTTGTAATTTTTGGAATGCATTTAGGGCCTGAACATCCCTGCTATATCATGAAAGAAGGGGCATGGGAAACTCCTTTTGGTGATATTCAAATAGAAAAAGAGATTGCAGGAGAACTTGTTGAAAAATTTAACTTCAACGTTGAAACCCCTGAATATTTTACAGAAGACAATACAATAGAACTACAGCTTCCTTTTATAAAATACTTGTTTGGTGATGCTAAAATTGTACCTGTAGGTGTACCTCCTGTAAAAAAATCCCTTGAAATAGGAAGGGCGGCCGCAGAAATTTCAACAAAGCTGGGCCTGAATATTAAAGTCATTGGATCAACCGACCTCACACATTATGGTTTAAACTATGGTTTTATGCCGGAAGGAACCGGTCATTCAGCGGTTGACTGGGTACGCAAGGTTAATGATAAAAGAATAATTGATATTATGCTCGAAATGGATCCGGACAAAGTTATAAGCGAAGCCTTAAAACACCAGAATGCATGCTGCTCCGGAGCCGCAGCAACAGCAATTGCTGCAGCAAAACAGCTTGAGGCTGATCATGCAGATGCTATAGTTTATGCAACAAGTTATGACAAAAGGCCGAGTGACAGTTTTGTAGGATATGCAGGGATAGTGTTTTGAAAAATTAAAAAAATGAAACAATTGACTTTAATGCTTCATTTCGTGCCGTTGGCTGTGAAAAATAATGATCTACATCCAAAGAATGAAAGGTGACCTGTGGGCATAATTTTTTAATATCATTCTCATAATTTACTTTGAAACCAGTATCAAAAATTTCCAGAATTCTATCTTTACGAGCATAAAGACATAAAACAGGAGTTTTATACAAACATACACCACGCAAAGGCTCCCAGGTAAATAATTCTGATACAATTCTCAACAGGCTGGTTCTCCTCCGTTCTAATACACCAAAATAATTCTCATTTTTTTCAATTCCCGGGAACAGGAAGTCCAGGTAATAGCTGACCGCCTCTATTGTTTTTTTAAGACTTTTATGAGGCAAAAATTTTTCCCGGTAATATGAAAAAAAAGAATTTACAACTGACTTAAGACATAATTTTGAAATTGCATTTATTAGCACCAGTCTTTTAAAAGGTTCCTCCAGGCTGTGAGCCGCATACAGAATGGGTATCGCAGAATAACAAGAAGCTATGCCGTATAAAGGCAAACTTTCTTTTTGGCTCAGCCTGCATACATATAAAAGCATATGCAAAGTATCTTGATTGGAAGATTTAAGTGAAAACTTATCTGATGAGCCTCCATGTCCGGAAAAGTTAAAAGAGATAAGGTCATATTTCTTGCGAATTAACCAGCGAAAAGAAATTACCTGTTGTGATAATTTGCCGCCTATTAGTGGCGGAACAAATATAAGACCCCTTGGGGAAGCATTTCTTATATGGACCCACTCAATGCTCTTGGTTTTTCCAGTATATAGAGAACCCTTTACAAAAATTGTTTTCATACAAAACTTAATGAATTTGCCTTTTTAAGAATTCATAATATTGACATATTATCTAATAGCAATTACAATAATTTATATTTAGGAACGAGGACGAAATAACTTCCACAACTATGCATCACAGCTTCAGGCCGCCTTTGTCCGGTCTCAAATCACAAAAATATTGAAATAGCTCGCTATTCCTTCAACTTTTGTGATCTGAGATCGCACAAATTCGACCCAAATCTAAATACTTATTCTTCGTTTTCCAAAAACTATGGTTCAAAAACCTATAGTCTGTTACCTTGTTAAAGATTATGATCTTACCTTTAATATCCTTAATGCCACAGTACTTCCCAGAAAAGAGGGAGTTATGGTTCTTGAGCTATCCGGAACCAGAAAAAACTTCAAAGAAGGTGTACAATATCTCAAGACCGAAGGAGTACAGGTTCAGAATGCATCCCAGGAAGTAAAGCATGATAATAAAAAATGCACGCACTGCGGAGCATGCACTGCTGTCTGCCCGACCGGCGCTCTATCCATTCAACGGCCAGAAATGAATATTATCTTTGATCAAAAAAAATGCAGCATATGTGAACTTTGCGTGCCCGCCTGCCCTCCCAGGGCAATGGAAGTTCGTCCTACAAAGAACGTTTTTTTTGAATGACACCGTTAACGGCCATAGCGATAAGCGGCGGCGTAGATTCTCTAACAGCAGCGTATTTATTAAAAAAACAGGGCATCAAACTCATTGGTATCCATTTTATAACCGGATATGAAACCAGGCCTACTTATCATAAAAATATCAAACATCTTGCAAACCCGGAAACAAATTCATATGCAACAACTCCCTCAGGCACAAAAGATTACATTTGCCAAAATGTCTCTAAATTAGCCGAACAACTTGGCATAAGCATTGAAATTATCGACTGTAGTGCTGAATTTAAAAAAAAAGTTGTTGATAATTTTATACAAACCTATATGGCCGGCAAAACTCCCAACCCATGCATGGTATGCAATAGCTCAATTAAATTTGGGACTGTTCTGGATTTTGCCCGCAAAATGGGAGCCACTCATATCGCAACAGGGCATTATGCCAAAGTAATAAAAGACAGAAAAAACAGGTACCACCTTCTTAAAGGTATTGATCCTCAAAAAGACCAGTCTTATTTTCTTGCTTTATTAGAGCAAAAACAACTTGCCGGTGCCTGTTTTCCACTTGGGAATTTGACAAAATCAGATGTTCTGAAAATTAGTAAGGAAAAAGGATTTAAACCAATTGTAAATAGAGAAAGCCAGGATATCTGCTTTATTAAAAACGATAATTATGGATATTTCCTTGAACAACAACAAGGATTTAAACCAAAGCCGGGGCTGATAAAAGATCTTAACGGCAACCTTTTGGGCAAACACAAAGGTCTGCATCTTTATACTATTGGCCAAAGAAAAGGCATAAACTGTCCTGCTTCCGAGCCTTATTATGTTGTAAGTATTGATATAAAGCAAAACATTTTGATAGTTGGCTCAAAAAAAGATTTACTATTAAAAAAATGTAAAATTATAAAAATAAACTGGATAAATCAAGAACCGACTTCTCCGATAAAAGTTTATGTCCGTATAAGATACCGTCACAAAGCAGTAGAGGCTTTTCTTTTACCAATCGGAAAACAAACGGCAATTGTAAAATTTAAGAACCCTCAACTATCAATAACTCCCGGACAGGGCGCTGTATTCTATACAGGAGATGAAGTAATCGGCGGCGGCTGGATTGAAAGCTGAATTTATGCAAAATTATTCCATCACAACATTAGGCTGTAAAGTAAATCATTGCGAGTCAGAATCCATAATTCAGATCTTGAAAGAGTCGGGATGGACTTCTGTTCCTTTAGGAGAAGACGCAAAATTTTGTATAATAAACACATGTACCGTTACCGGGAAAGCAGCTATGCAGTCACGGCAGGTAGTAAGACATGCAATACGATCTAACCCCGGTGCAGGTATAATTGTTACAGGCTGTTATGCACAAACCGAGCCCGATGATATTAAAAAAATCAAAGGAGTCCATTATATAATCGGGCATGCCGGCAAACATAAAATCCCTGAAATAATTACATCAACAGAAAAAAAAGATTTTGTTTTTCCTGTAACCATCTACAATGACATAATTAATGAAAAAACTTTCAAACAAATGCCTGTTGCGCTTGGGAAAAGAACAAGGCCTTTTCTAAAAATACAGGACGGCTGCAACGCTTTTTGCTCCTACTGCATTGTTCCTTATGCCAGAGGCCGCAGCCGCAGCATGCCATTAAAAAACATATTAGATAATATCATCCGGATTAAAAAATCCGGATACCTGGAAGTTGTCCTTTCCGGCATACACCTTGGCCACTATGGATTGGACCTCTCGCCGCAAACAAATTTAACAGAACTCATAAAACGTATAAATGAGTCAAGGGCTATTGAACGCGTCAGGCTAAGCTCAATAGAACCTTTTGAATTAACTGAAGCCATTATAAAGACAGTAGCTGAATCAGATATTTTCTGCCGTCATTTCCATATTCCTTTGCAGAGCGGAGATAATTTAATATTAAAAAAAATGCGACGGCCATATACAAGATCAATGTTCAGGCAGTTGCTATATAGAATTCATGCGTTAATACCTGATGCCGCGATAGGAGTTGATACTATTATAGGATTTCCTGGCGAAAATGAGGAAGCCTTTAAAAATACATATACTCTAATTGAAGAACTGCCGGCAACCTATCTCCATGTCTTTCCTTTTTCATCCCGCAAAGGAACACCGGCAAGCAGATTTCCGGATAAAGTGCCGTCAAAGATTATTAAAGAAAGATGTAAAATAATGCGTGATCTGGGAAATATCAAAAAAAAGGAATTTTATAAAAAAAATATCGGGGAAAATGTTGAAGTTCTTATAGAGGAAAAAAGAGACAAAGCAACAGGCTTTTTAAAAGGTATGACTTCAAATTATTTGCCGATATTTTTGAACGGAAATAACGATTGTAAAAATACAATAGTTAATGTTAAAATTGGAAAAATAAATAATAACAATTCGTTATTGGGAACTATTTGATCCCCTTTTCTTTTTTTATAACTTCATACGCCCCTTGAATCTCCCTAAATTTATCATTAGCAAATTTTGTAAACTCGTCAGGAAGACCCTTTGATACAATCTTGTCAGGATGGTATTCTAATACCAGTTTTCTGTACTGCTTTTTTATCTGAGCATCAGAATCGTTTTGGCTGCATCCAAGAATTGCATAATATTTTTCAAAGTCCTTGATATATCTGGACTTAAGTTTACTGTATTCCGCATCATTGAAGTTGAATACTCTTGCAGCAGAGTGAATAAGCTGTTCTTCGCTCTCACTAAGGATTCCATCGGCAACAGATACTCTAAAAAGCATATCCATCATAAATTCCAGGAGCTGAGGCTGTCTGCTAAACTGCATGTAGAACTGATTCGCAAAATCATGGAAGGTCCCCTGAGATCTGGTGGCAGCATGAAAAATGTTCATGGCAAGTCTTCTGCTTTCAAGATTAAAATTTAAATCTTTAATCATAAAGTCCTCTATGGAGTTAATTTCTTCCTCAGATATGCGGCCATCAGCTTTAGCAAGCTTTGCAAGCATTGAAAATGCCGCTATAAAAAAGGTAAACTGAGCCTCTTCGCCTGATGAAAGACATACATTATCATTAACATAGTGTTGCTTTTTGCTTGAATCAAATGTATGTCCAAATGCAGCTCCTGCGACAGCACCGAGAGGGCCGCCCAATGCAAATCCTATAGTACCTCCAACAACTTTCCCAAACCAACCCATATTATATACTTCCCCTTAAAAAAATTTGAGTGTAACCAAAATAAAACAATGCCATCTTGATGATGGTTCCCTATTATGTGATACAATTCGTTTTCAAATAACGTAGGGGCAACGCCTGTGGTTGCCCTTCCGCCCTGTTGT
>JABZFQ010000096.1 GCA_014237365.1 Desulfobacteraceae bacterium
TGGACGAATTAACTTCCACAAGTA
The DNA here is from genome assembly GCA_014237365.1 of Desulfobacteraceae bacterium. GTDB lineage: Bacteria > Desulfobacterota > Desulfobacteria > Desulfobacterales > ETH-SRB1 > B13-G4. The sequence continues at coordinate 25 of JABZFQ010000096.1, forward strand.
GGCGCACAGATTTGGGTCGAATTTGTTCGATCTTAGATCACAAAAGTTGAAGGAATAGCGAGCTATTTCAATATTTTTGGGATCTGAGATCGGACAAAGGCGATCTGAAGCTGTGATGCATAGTTGTGGAAGTTATTTCGTCCACGTTCCTTATCAGTCGTCGATGTATAACTAATACGCCCTTCTCCTTCTTTCATTGTGCAATGAATTATCTGAAAGTCTATATATCTTTTTTTAAGAAGTATATTTTATACTAATTATTTAGCGTTATGTCAAGATTAAATAATAGCTCTTTCCTGATCGAATTTTTTTGATCTTGGTATCATTTCAAAAGGAATATCATCTTTCTTTAAAAGTGTCTCTCCCTCATTAAGGATCAGAGAATAAGACAAAACATCATCCATATGATCTGCCAGAACAATGTTTATCTGCTTTAATATTATAGAGGATATTTCCTTTATATCATTTTCGTTTTCTTTGGGAATAATTACTTTTTTAATTCCCCCTCTATGGGCAGCAAGAATTTTTTCTTTTAATCCTCCAATTGTGAGGATTCTTCCACGTAGAGTGATTTCTCCGGTCATGGCAATATCCCGGTAAACAGGCCTTTTCGTTAGAGCTGAGACTATGGACGTGCATATAGAAATGCCTGCAGAAGGGCCGTCCTTTGGTATGGCTCCTTCAGGAACATGTATATGAATATCATACTTCTTGTAAAACTCGTTATCAATCATAAGTCTATCCGCGCGTGAGCGGACATAGCTTATGGCAGCCTGGGCGGATTCTTTCATTACATCCCCCAGTTTGCCGGTCATGGTAACCTCACCTTTACCAGGCATAATCAAAGTTTCAATACAAAGCAAATCACCGCCCACCTGTGTCCAGGCAAGCCCTGTAACGATACCTATCTGATCCTTTTCCTCTACCTGGCCATGCCTGAAACGAGGCGGCCCCAAGTATTTTTGCAAAGATTTTTCTGTTATATTAAATGTGTTTTTATCTTTATTTTTTATAACGTTGCGTGCAAGCTTACGGCATATGGAAGCAATCTCACGCTCTAAATTTCTTACACCGGCTTCACGAGTGTAAAACCGTATAATTGAATAAATTGAATTTTTCGAAAACCCTATATTTTTACCTTCAAGCCCGTTCATTCTTATTTGTTTAGTTATAAGAAAATCCTTGGCTATATGATATTTTTCAAATTCAGTATAGCCTGGCAGACGTATAATTTCCATCCTGTCCTGAAGAGGAAGAGGTATATCCGGTAAGGTATTTGCGGTTGTGATAAAAAGAATATCTGTAAGATCATAGTCCACATCGAGATAATGATCATTAAAGCTGAAATTTTGTTCCGGATCAAGTACCTCAAGAAGAGCGGATGAAGGGTCGCCACGGAAATCCATACTCATCTTATCTACTTCATCGAGACAAAATACCGGATTATTTACGCCGACTTTTTTAAGGGACTGGATGATTTTGCCAGACATTGCTCCTATATAAGTACGCCTGTGTCCGCGAATTTCCGCCTCATCCCTGACGCCTCCAAGTGAAAGCCGGACAAATTTTCTTCCTGTTGCTCTTGCAACAGATTTGGCAAGCGAAGTCTTCCCAACACCAGGAGGGCCGACAAAACAAAGTATAGGGCCACGAACCTTTTTGACAAGTGCCTGGACCGCAAGATATTCAAGTATACGTTCCTTTGGTTTTTCAAGACCATAATGATCTTCATCTAGAATTTTCTCTGCTTCATCAAGATCATTACGCACCCTGCTGCGGTCAAACCAGGGAAGACTTATCATCCATTCAATATAATTTCGAACTACAGTTGCTTCAGCCGACATTGGGGTCATCATCTTGAGCTTTTTGAACTCTTGCCTTGCTTTAGCTGCCGCCTCCTTAGACATTCTTTTTCGTTTGATCTGTTTTTCAAGTTCTTTGAGTTCGGCACCGGGGTCTTCTTCAGTTCCCATCTCCTTTCTTATTGCCCGCATCTGTTCATTCAAATAATAACTCTTCTGAGTTTTCTCCATCTGTTCCTTTATGCGGGATTTTATCTTCGTATCCATGTTAAAAATATTGATTTCCATTTTTATCAAGCCAAAAAGGATAGAAAGACGCTTGCCAGGAGAAAAGGTTTCCAGAAGCTGCTGTTTATCCTCAATTTTGAATGAAAAATGAGCAGCTACGGTATCTGCCAGCTGAGATGGATTAGATATTGCCGAGATATTGCCCACAAGTTCTTTAGAAATATTCTTTGACAGATTGGCATATTCCTCAAAGCTCTCAATAACAGCTCTGCTAAGCGCAACATTTTCTGCAACCGAAATTTTAGGCTCAACTATCAGATCAACATCAACGCTGAAAAAGTTATTATCCTGAATAAAACGCTTTATGCGTCCCCTTGACTTTCCCTCAACAAGAGCCTTTACCGTGCCGTCAGGAAGCTTAAGCAGTTGAAGCACTTTCCCAAAAACACCAATAGAATTAATATCCTTCTCCCGGGGACTATCAATACCTACCTTTTTCTGTGATACAAGAAAAATATTCTTGTCTTTATTCATTGCATAGGCAAGCGCATTTATAGATTTTATCCGTCCAACAAAAAGAGGAGCCACCATATGAGGAAAAACCACAATATCCCTTAAAGGTAACAGCGGGAGCTTTTGTTTTGGCTGATCCAGCATGTGTTCCTTAAAAATTTTTGGTAAATTTATCATTCAGACCTCGTTAATAACAAAAATTTTCCAAATGAATCATTGTACTATAATTTTAATGGGTTAAGCTTAAAATTGAACATTGACTATTAAGAAAAATCTATGCCTGTTTCTTTGTCTGCTCATACAACAAGATCGGAGCTTCCTTATTCAGCACAACATCTTCGCCAATCACGCATTCCTTTACATTTTCGATAGAAGGAATTTCAAACATAATATCTAACATACAGTTCTCCAGTATTGAGCGAAGTCCTCTTGCACCTGATTTTCGTTTCAAGGACTCCTTGGCAATAGCTGCAACAGCACTGTCTGTAAATCTCAGGTTTACTCCTTCAATCTCAAAAAGTTTTTTGAACTGCTTGATCAAAGCATTCTTTGGTTCTTTAAGTATTCTAATCAGCGCAGTATCATTTAATTCATCAAGCGTAGTAACTACTGGCAAACGACCGATAAATTCCGGAATAAGACCAAATTTTACAAGGTCCTCAGGTTGAACCATTCTAAGGATATCTCCAATACTTTTTTCTTCTTGCTTGACAATGTTTGCGCCAAAACCCATAACTTTTGAGCCGAGCCGACGCTTGATTATCTGTTCAAGACCGGTAAAGGTTCCACCACAAATAAAAAGTACGTTAGATGTATCAACCTTTACAAAATCCTGCTGGGGATGCTTTCTTCCCCCCTTAGGTGGAACGCTTGCGGTAGTTCCCTCTACAATCTTTAGTAACGCCTGCTGAACTCCTTCCCCTGAAACATCACGTGTAATAGAAGGATTGTCGGACTTTTGTGCAATCTTGTCAATTTCATCAATATAAACGATTCCTCGCTTGGCCTTCTCAACATCGTAATCGGCATTTTGGAGTAATGAAAGGATAATGTTTTCAACATCTTCACCGACATATCCTGCTTCTGTGAGGCTTGTAGCATCTGCTATTGTAAAAGGAACATTAAGAAATCTGGCAAGTGTTTGTGCAAGCAAAGTCTTTCCGCAGCCGGTAGGTCCTATTAGAAGAATGTTGCTTTTCTGGATTTCAATATCTTCTGTTCCAACCGAAGAATCCAGCCTTTTATAATGATTGTAAACAGCAACAGAAAGAACCTTTTTTGCAGTATCCTGTTCAATCACATAATCATCAAGCATTGTTGTAATTTCTTTTGGAGTTAGGAACGGCTCTATTGCTTCTGTGGCTTTTTCGCTTTCCTCATCAATAATTTCGCTGCAAAGCTGAATGCACTCATCGCATATATATACCGCCGGTCCGGCAATCAGCTTGGTAACTTCCTTCTGATTTTTACCGCAAAATGAACAGAAAAGATTATCGTTCATGTCCCCCTTTTTTGCCATTTTTACGCCTCCGTATTTTCTAAATGGTCAAGGTCATCCCTATTAATGATTACGTGATCTATGAGCCCGTATTTCTTTGCCTCATCACCTGCCATGAAGAAATCCCGATCGGTATCGACCCGTATTTGTTCAACATTCTTGCCTGTATGGTATGCTAATATTTTATTCAGGATTTCCTTCATGCGAAGGATTTCTCTGGCCTGGATTGCAATATCCGAGGCCTGCCCCTGAAATCCCCCCATAGGCTGGTGGATTAAAATTCTTGAGTTAGGCAGGGAATAACGCTTTTCTTTTGTACCGGCAGTAAGTAAAAGTGCACCCATACTGGCAGCTTGCCCCACACATACTGTTGCAATATCAGGTTTAATGTACTGCATAGTATCATATACAGCCAAACCGGCTGTAACCAAGCCGCCGGGGGAGTTTATATAAAAATTTATATCCTTATCAGGCTCTTCTGATTCAAGAAAAAGGAGCTGCGCAATTAAAAGATTTGCGATCTCATCATCCATAGCTGTTCCAAGAAAAATTATTCTGTCCTTGAGCAGTCTGGAGTATATATCATAGGCACGCTCTCCTCTGCTGCTTTGTTCAATTACCATAGGTATTAATGGCAAAACTATTCTCCTTTACCTAAGCACTTGCCCAAAAATAACTTCACATTTTCGCATCTTAATCTTCAAGCCATTTGGGGTCGATCCTCAATCGCAAAGTATTCAAAATAGCTCTCTATTACACAAACTTTGCTCAATTTGATCAACAAAACCTGATTCAAATTTTAAGTGCGAAAACGCAAACTTATTTTTGGGCAAGTCCTAAGTTGAGCAATTTTTTGCGAAGAAATGTGCCAAAATCTCGATGCAGCAAGGTTTGCGAAAAGAGTAGGCATACCAATGGACATGTCGAGACTTTACGCAAGTCCTTGATGCGCAAGAGATTGGTGCAAGTCGAGTAAAAAATCGCTCAATTTAGGTTTATTAATTCTCGGTGTTTTTTAATTCCAATTCAGGTTCCACAATTTCCTGGCTGCTGTTTTCAATAATAAGCTTTAAAGCCTTTTTTTCAAGTATAGAAATTTTTAAACTTTCAACGTTATTTTCTTTTTGCTTGTAAAAATTTTTTATTTCTTCAATAGGCTTATTAAAGGCTTGGGCCATATTCTTGTAACCATTTTCCAGTTCTTCATCTGAAATGGCCAGATTCTCCTGCTCAATAATCTTTTTCAGGAGCGCGTGGCGCTTTACCTGTTTTTCTGCAGTATCCCGATATTTTTCTTCAAGACTTTCCTTTGTTAGACCGCGATGTTCCAAAGTTATACCATGTTGTGCAAAAGACCGCTCGGTTTCTTCAATTATGTTTTTAAGCTCAAAAGCAATCCAGGAATCAGGAACCTCGAAGTTTGTTTTTTCCAATAATGCGATATAAATCTGTTCTTGCACCTCTTGCCAGGATCGTTTTTCATAACCTTTCAACAAATTGCTCTTTATTGCCTCTTTCAATTGCTTCAACGTTTCATATTGACCAAGATCTTTTGCAAACTCATCATCAATTTCAGGGAGCACAACTTCCCTTATTCCATTTAGTTTTACATTAAATGTTATTTCAAGGCCGGCCACTTTATTATTAAAATAATCTTCAGGAAAATGCACCTTAAATTCCCTGGTTTCAGCTGTTTTCATGCCGATTAATTGTTTATCAAATTCTTTTAAAATAGGACCATCACCTATTTTTAATGTAAAATTCTCGGTTTTCTGAGTTTCTGCAAATGGTTTGCCGTCTTTAAATCCTTCATAATCTATAAGTACAAAATCTCCCTCCAGCGCCGGACGATCTTCTTCGAGAGTTTTTTGTTGAGCCAGGTTTTTCTGAAGCATTTTAAGCTGTGCATCCATTTCTTCAGCACTAACCTTGTATAGATTTTTTTTAAGAGTTAATCCTTTGAAATCAATAGTTTCAATTTCAGGTTCTATCTCAACAACAGCATCATATTTGTATGGTCCCTTTCCATCCGCGATAGGAGGCTCAATCTCAGGTCTTCCAACAATCTTCAGCTCTGCCTCCTTAATAGCATCTATAAGGGATTCCTGAATTAATTTTGAAGAAACATCGGCATTAACGTCCTTTTTATATAATCCCTCCAAAACTGCTCTAGGAATCTTTCCCGGCCGAAAACCCTTTACCTTGGCATTTTTCTTCAAGTCCTTATAAGCCTTGTCCAGCTTACTGATAACAATTTTTTCAGGGATTTCAATATGCAGCACCTTTTTAACAGTGCTCAGATTCTCAACTGTAACTTGCATAAGCTTCCTTTCCACTTATATAGACTTTCAGATAATTAATTTCACAAGGCCGGAAGGAGGAAGGCGTATTAGTTAGGAACGTGGACGAATTAACTTCCACAAGTAGGCGCACAGATTTGGGTCAGATTTGTTCGATCTCAGATCACAAAAGTTGATGGAATAGCTTACCTATTTCAATATTTTTGGGATTTGATATCGGGCAAAGATGGCCTGAATCTGTGTTGCATAGTTGGAGAAGTTATTTCGTCCACGTTCCTTATACGTCTACGTTCCTAACACAGTGAAATTATTTATCTGAAAGTCTATAAATTTAAATTTGACTGGTGCGAAAGGGGAGAGTTGAACTCCCACTCTGTTACCAGAGCTGGATCCTAAGTCCAGTGCGTCTACCAATTCCGCCACTCTCGCATATTTTTTAGGAACGGGGACGAAATAACTTCCTCAAGTAGGCGCATAGATTTGGGTCAAATTTGTCCGATCTCAGATCACAAAAGTTAATGGAATAGCGAGCTATTTTGATACTTTTGTGATTTGAGATCGGGCAAAGGTGGCCTGAATCTGTGATGCATAGTTGGGGAAGTTATTTCGTCCCCGTTCCTAATTTAACATTACTCTCAATAATTTATAGAAAATAATATTAAACACTATTTGTGTCAAGTAAAAATGGAAAGATAGCTTTTATATCAGACTTTAGTCTATCCACCTGAATTAATAAATAATGGGAATTTGCTTTCAGGTAGCATTTTACTATCCCTTGCCATTCTAAATAGCGTGTTAACTGCTTCTTCCCCTTCTTTCCCTAAATTCAGGGTAAAATCATTAACATAAAGGTCTATATGCTGACGAATTACCTTCGGGGACATTTCCTGCGCATATTTTTTAATATAATTATCTGCTTCATTTCTATGATTAAAGGAATATTCTAGGCTTGATCGTATTAAATCTTCTATTTTTCTTGTGATCGAAGATGTTATATCCCTTCGAACAGCAATACCTCCCAGAGGAACTGGAAGTGATGTTTTTTCTTCCCACCACTCTCCCAGGTCAATAACTCTGACAAGTCCATATTCTTCACAGGTAAACCTGCCTTCATGAATTATAACACCGTAGTCATATTCATCCTTTTGTATTGCCGGCATTATCTGTTCAAAAGGCATTGGAACTGCTTCAGGATTTTTGGAAAGATAAAGACCAAGCAACATGCATGCCGTAGTCCACATGCCGGGCACAGCTATTTTTGTTGAAAAAAGCTGTTCAATATCAAATCCGGGTTTTGCTACTAAAAGAGGGCCGCAACCTCTTCCAAGCGCTGCACCACTTCTAAGAAGACTATATTCATCGACAAGATGACCGATGGCGGCAAAAGACAATTTTGAAGCATCATAAACTCCTGCCCTTGCCTGCTGATTCAGCGTCTCTACATCTGCTAGTTTGATTTCAAATTTAAGTTCGCCGCAATCAATTGCATTGTGAGCAAGCGCATAAAAAATAAAAGTGTCATTTGGACAGGTTGAGTAGGCGAGTTTTAATTTTTTATCCATATGATGAATACCGGTAGCAATCTTGGGCGCAGATCTTAATCCACTCCTATCCTGAAGTTTCCCAAGCAAAACAACAGTAACCTGTTGATTTCAAAATAGATTTTTAAAATTTTGGTGTGCGATTACTGACTACACTTAATTTCTCAATATTGTCAGCAAGTTAATTCGTCCACATTCCTAAGTCAATCTTTATTGGCCCCAATTTGAGCAATATTCGTCTCAATTTGGGTGGTACCTGCAAAGGCAATGCAGGTTCGGGGAAATTGCTCTATATTATTTTGTAAACACCTGATTTTTTGTTACGTGCTACCAGAAGCCATGATATATAACATGTTGAAATTATTGATCCGCACTGTTTTATAGAGACTACCGAATTTTTGTCTTGACAATGGGGGGTACAATACAATAAGATGTAAAAGTGTAAAAAGAAAACTTCGGATGCTAATCAGAAACAATCTGCTAGCCTCAGTATTTTCCTGAGTTCGACAGGTTTTACAGCGCCTGTGAGAGTGAAATATTGGCAATTGTGAGTTGATGTTTGACCTTTGATACGATTGCAGGATGGAATTTGGTGAGTTCTTTCAGATGGTAACGACAAATTGTCGGGGGACAGCTCAGACGTTCGGGTTGCGTAAGATCCATAGTTTAGGAACAGGGACGAAATAACCTCCCCCAACTATGCGTCACAGCTTCAGGTCACCTTTGCCCGATCTCAAATCCCAAAAGTATCAAAACAGCTAAGCTATTCTATCAACTTTTGTGATTTGAAATCGAACAAATTTGACCCAAATCTGTGCGCCTACTTGTGGAAGTTAATTCTTTCCCGTTCCTAAGCAAGTGCGTGATCAGATACAAAAAACCAATGATTTAATCGAAGACTTTTGTCTTGAATTTCCCGATCGGCCAAGGTATTAGCGTCGATTTGAGTTCCTTTTCGATTTGAAAACCGAGCCGTACGATCCGTTTTATGTATCTATCAAACAAAATATAATCTTAAATAAAGGAGGAGAGAAATGAAAATCAAAAAAATTAGCTTGATTATCAATGCCGGCATAGTGTTGCTTGTTGGACTTGCAATAGTCTTGTCAGCGCCGATCGGCAGCTTTGCGGCTGACGACAAAATCATTTCATCCCTATCACCAGACGGGAAGTGGGAGGCAAAAAATACCGTATGGACTTCTCACAGGAAAAAAAATGCCCTCCCGTGTCCCATGCCAATGCTGGAGGGCACGCCGGCTAAGGTTGCCGCGCCCGCAGAACCTGTTGGAGCTCCCGGCCTGATTCCGAGTGGTGCGGCCGGACAGGAATATTCGCTGCAAGACGTTAAGGAAAACACAAAAACCTTACCGCTCGGCTATCCCTATCCACCCCCCTACACCCGGTATGAGAACTTCAATGGCGAATCAGCCGCACCTTATGACAAATACAAGGCGTTCCCATACCGCACTGTCGGGGTCCTCTTTTTCACGCAGAATGGAACAGATTACCGATGTACAGCCAGCTCTATCGGCAACTATGCCATCTGGACGGCTGGACACTGTGTGAGCGATGGAGCCGGTAACTGGTCCACTGACTTTCTTTTCATTCCAGCGTACAAGGATGGAAATCCCGCTGTTTCATGGGCACAGTGGACAGGGGCAAATGCTTGGGTCATGAGTGATTGGCACAATTACGGCGATTTATGCAGGGACATGGGTGGGGTTGTCATGAATTTAAACACAACCGGAAAAAAGGTAAGTTACGTCGGATGGCTTGGTTTCGCGTATAACTTGGAGAGCGACCAGCACTGGCATGGAATCGGTTACCCTGCAGCGTCTCCTTTCGACGGTAACAAACAGATCATATGCGCATCCTCACATTCCTCTGACGATGACCCTTGTGTCTTACCCAACCCATCTACAATTGGGACCGGCTGTGACCAGACCGGTGGGTGTAGCGGTGGACCGTGGATTAAGGATTTTAGCGGTGAAATCGGGGAATGCAATTTTCTGAACGGAAATTTCTCATATTTTTATCTAGGCTACCCCGATGAGATATTTTCACCATACTTTGACATTGGGGCCCATGAACTATATGAGGCCCTGGTAAATGACACTCCTTAGCGAAATTGTCGCGGTTTTGTAGTCTGCCAGGCACCTGAAACAGGCAAAAGTCCTCAAATGAGGGCTTTTGCTTTTTGTACCTGGTAAAAATTTTACTCGTCAAATAACTCGAAGGAGCTTAACATTTCTTGACCGTGAGGGCCAAGAGGCGTGAGTTTATATACGTACTTTTCGCTTGCAAAAAAGTAGAATTCGTTGGGCGCCATCATGAGAGGAAGGCGCACGCGCCACCCATGGCCTGCTCCATCTATGTTTACCTGCTCAGCCGTGGCCCGCGGCAATATCAATCCGGCAGAGTGCAACCATTCGCGTAAACCGGCAGGTGGATCTAACTTAAAGAGATCAATAGCAAATCGCGCGGGTTCGCGGTCGACAAATTGACCCAAGGCCCGTTGTTGATCCTGGAATCGCGCCCGGTGCACAACAGCTAGTCTGGTAGCTGACAGCAGAGTTGGTTCGGGTAGAATTACATAGGTATCAGGATACCTGACAGAAAACCCATAGGCTGTATCGGTGTACACAAGCCATTTTTCCGGCCCTTCATTGGCAGAACCGAGCATGCACACTCCCTCCCCTCCTCCCTATCTATCGCAGGAGTTTACGGCTGTTGTCTGGATGAACAATGTCCGCCCAGAAATCGCTATGCCAAGCTATCAATTCATTTGCGCTATACATCCGGCATAGATGGTAGCTTAACGCAGGAATTAAAAATGATGCCGGAGACGGAACTCAATCTTGTTTTTGTTTTGTTTTTCCTTGAACTCGGTTAAATTACCGCCGTTTAGAAAACTGAAACGCATCCGAAGTTCCCAGTTGGTAAAACCGGTATATAGCATTTCAGGGGTGACGGAATAGCTCTGGTCGTCAAGGTTAAGGATGGCGATCAACCCCGGGGTGAAGTAGAGGATATCAAAAGGATCTTTCTGATTAACTTTGAGGTACAGATAATTGCGACCCGCCTGAGGGCTTCCATAGCCCTTTTGAGAGATATCTTCAGCAATTTGAAAAAAGGTATTGTTCCCGCTGCTGAGAAACCGGCTTTCCGCATTGTCAACAAGTTGATAGAAATTGTCCAGTTCTGTTTCCGAGAAACCGTTGCCGTTGTGATAAAATTCAATAATGGTGGTGATATCGCTTTCGGTCAGATAACGCAGTCCCAGCAGGTATTTTTTAACGGAACGTTCGCGTTTAATTATTGTGCCTGTTTTAGAAAGATAAGCCTGCTTAATTTTATTTAAATAGGCGAATTCTCCGTGAACCTCAAAATTTGTGGTCAGGTTTTTTGAAAAATCAATGCCATATCGGGTTGAGCGGCTGTTGCCGTTGAATATTACAAAATCGATATCCGTATTCCGGTAGAGCATATAAAGTTTGGCAGCAAGATTTACGTTATTCGCCTCTCCGAAATCTTCATTAATATCTTGCCATACCGGCAGTACCACAGTGGTCAAAGCAATTGTCTGCAGTGCTCCTCCAAAGCTCTTTATCAGATCAATGCCGGCGCCGATATATCCTTCCAATGCCTCTTCAGGGTCGTTGGGATCTTTGGGCCGATCAATAAACCCTACTGGATTCCAGGCATATCCCGTGCCCCACTTAAAAAGCTTTTTTCCCAGATCAACTGTGACAAACGGCGCTGGTTTGAGACTCAGATTGGCCTCAAAAACATCCGCAGTATCCGACCAGCCCATATCGTCCTGACTAACTTTGGCATACAACACAGAGTTGAATGCCCAGATACCCTTTTTGTAGAGGGCTTCCAACTGCATGGTACCGGTTAAACGGTCAAGAGTGCTATGGCGGTTTTTGTATTGATTCAGCTTATAGAATGCGCCATCAGTATTAAGATCAAAATGCTCCCATCTGCCCTCCGCATATCCGCCCCATTCAAAATCTCTGGGTTCAAACTTCTCAATGTCAAAACTGTAATCCTCTCCGGCAGTCACAGACAAAAAGGAAAAAAACAGGATAATAATAGAAAGGAAAAATAAAAGCCTGGGTAATGCATGCTCACAATTGACTCTCATCTCAATTCATCGACCCTGGGCAGATAATTCAGAGTAAACACCTCATCTGCAAGTTTTTTCTTATTGATCCTGGCGTAAATCATTATGGATTTATATCCTTTATACAGAGGGCTATCGGTCTCAAGAACCGATGGCCGTAAAAGGTCATCGCCGAAGTCTTTAATATTTTTATAATAAAGGGTTTTGATCAACATACCGCTGGCAGCATAACATCCAATGGTAACAGGCACCATGGTTTTTTTATCCACCTCCATCTTTAAGCTGTCATAGGCGATTGATGATGTTTTAGCTTTGCAATTGAGAACATATTTATCCGCTGTTTCTTCAAGAATGACAGCATCATATTCTGCGCTATAATCAAGACGCAATATGTCGGAATTGTTAAAAACACCTCCTATTACCGACTGCAAACTCGTGATGCGCAAAGGTCTTCCAACGCTGGGAATATAAAGCCACATGTTGTCGCCCAGCCGGAGGGTCGATCTTCCTTTTTCACTGGCAGGGGACAGAAATAGAGCGACCATCCTGTCCTGCCCTTTTTTTACCGTGTATAGAACATACTCCTTTTTACTGCCGTCCGGTTCGATATTAATAAGCTTGCGGTACATTTCATAGGATTCAGGCTGAAGATTACGATCCACCTGAAGCAGGATTTCATTGCCATCGAGAGCTGTTGACGTTCCTGTTACGAGTAAGCACAAAAAAACAACCAGTAGAAAAATGACATTGCTATCTATTTTGAATAATTGTTTGAACCACATCATAAGCGACTCCAATTTTTTTTGTATATTCAATCTGATACTCCCTCAGAGCCTCTTTCATTTTATGTCCGATATTACTAGCAATAATGAGCGTTGCTCCTTTTTTTGCAATGAGTGAAGCAGCGCTTTGGCCTGCGCTACCAGGTAGATCTTTTGATGGGTTCTCTACGGCCTCAAGAAAATTACCCTTGCCATCGAAAAAAAGGAAAAAGGGGGATCGTGCGGCCTGTTGGCTTATGGCTGCAGTTTTTTCCGGGCCAGTGGTAGCCACTGCAATTTTCATTGAATCGGCAGAAACGCTTATGGTAAGACCAAAAAAAAGCAACAAAATCGAATTGACAATAATGAATTGTATCCTTCTGGTTGTCATGGGTTCCTCCATATATAACCGTTCACAGTTGTCGGTTCACGGTTCACGGTTAGAGAGCGATGAGGTCAGAAAACACCGTAACCCCACATAAAATATAAACTTTAGTTTTTACACTTGCCTGTCGATGGCAGAACTGAATCTCCGGCTTCTTGTCAGCCTTTGGCTGATACGTTTTGATCAACTGTGAACTGTGAACACTGTTAACCGTAAACTGTTATACATGCCGTAAGGCGGTTATAGGGTCCATTCTCGCAGCCTTAAAAGCCGGCTGCAGGCTGGCTAATACTGAAATGCCGATAACAATCAACCCAATGGTGATTACATCCCCATGTCCGATGGCAGGTGCCAGCAACAGGTCGGATTGCCGTCCGAAGTTAAAAGTTATTTCAGCGGCATTTACGGCGGCAATGCTGATCAGGCTGATAATTGTTCCGACAACTGTTCCAAGCACGCCAAGCAGAAAGCCCTCTGTCACGAACAGTGCCATAATTTTGCCGGGCAACGTACCAATGGCGGAAATAGTGCCGATTTCATTGATCCGCTCGTACACAGCCATGATCATCACATTCATTATGCTGACCAGAACAATGGACACAAGCATGACTTTAATGAAAAAAGTCATGAGGTCAATCATTTTTGCGATATTGTAAAACGGTGTCAGCTTTTCCCAGGTGTGCAATTCAAATACCGGCTTATCCTGCTTATCTTTAATGGAAGCAATCTCTTCCTTGAGCCCGGAAAAAACCGGTGAAAGATCATCCATGCTTTTAAGCCGGATTGCTATTTCACTGATTTCAACGCCATCAATGCGTAGCAACTCCCTGGCATCATCCAGATGAATAACTCCATCCCGACCCCCGGGGCCGGAAATGCCTTCAAGTACACCACTGACAGTGAAAGTCTTTCCATTGACCGAGCCATCCTTGTTATTGGCCACCAGTACAATGCTGTCACCAACCTTCACCTTCATGCCCTTTGAAATCAGTTCGGGAATGAGGATTTCGCCTTTTTGCAGCAAAACATCTTTCTTTTGTCCTTCAATGATACGGTCTAAAAGCAAGGGAACGGTCTTGACTTCTTGTTCAGGGATGACGGCATTGAGCCTGATGTTGGTGGTTTCAGTAAAATTGCTGAACATTGCCCCAAGTTTAATACGCATAGAAAAAGATTCAACAGCATCTATATTGCTTAAAATCTTTTTTACCTTTGTAACCTGATGTTCATTAAGGTTACGATTAAGCGGCAGGTTGTCAATGGATGCCAGATAACCTCTGCGATGAATCTGTAAATGGCCGATCATGGAGTCTGTAATCTGGCCAACCATCATATCCTTAAAAGATCCTGTTACGGAAATATAAAGCAGTACAGCCACCACACCCAGAGTGATCAGCGCAGATGTCAGTATTGTTCGCCGCTGATACCGGCGAAGATTTCGGGCCGCAATTTTAATAATATTAAGCATGAGCCCCTCCGTTCCTAAGCCTGCCGTCTTCAAGTGTAAAAATTATTTCTGCGTTTCGCATCACCCTTGGATCATGGGTAGAAAAAATAAAGGTGGTATCAAATTCATCGCGCATTTTTTTCATGAGATTGATAATCCGGGCTGCCGTTTCTCCATCAAGGTTAGCAGTCGGCTCATCGGCCAGTACTAATTTGGCATTGGTCACCAGGGCACGTGCAACCGCTACTCGCTGTTTCTGACCACCCGATATCCGGCCTGGATATTTGTTAGCCTGATCCCCCATGCCAACGGCTTCGAGCAGATTTTGTACCTGCTTTTTGCGCTTTTGTTCCGGCCAGCTTTGTACCATGAGTAACGGATATTCCACGTTCTCGAAGACAGTCAACACCGGAATCAGGTTAAAGTCCTGGAACACAAAACCGATATGTTCACCTCTAAAGCGCGCAGCCTGCTTACGGTTCAGGCGGGCAATATCCTGTCCCGCAACCTGTAAATACCCTCCAGTCGGCGGATCGAGGCAGCCAATCATATTGAGCAGTGTGCTTTTACCACTGCCGGAGGGTCCGACAAATGAAACAAAGGAAGCCGGTTCAATGCTGAAATTCACACCACGAATGGCCTTAACCATAATTTCACCGATTTGGTAAGTTTTTTCTAAATTATTTGCAGTTACTAATGACATGATTTTTTCCTTGCATTGCCGGATATTTTGAAGTTGAATGCAAAAAATAACTATGGGCACGTGGACGGAATAACTTCCACAACTATGTATCACTGCTTCAGGCCACCTTTGCCTGATCTCAAATCACAAAAATATCAAAATAGATAGGCTATTCCATCAATTTTTGTGATCTGAGATCAAACAAATCTGACCCAAATCTATGCGCCTACTTGTGGAAGTTATTTCGTCCACGTTCCTATTTTAATTTACTGATTCTACTGATAGATAGGCCAATATGCAAGAATAATATCTTAATTTTTTTACGAATTTTGAGAATTCCAATGCAGGACAGTGCATCATGAAGTGGAAGGTTACATGCTTATTATTATTGTTTACTCTTTTATTTTATGGATGTTCTAAACCTGTAGTACGAACGATGGAAGTTACCGGCTACTGCGGATGCGGGCAATGCTGTGGATGGGAACGTGGAAGCTGGAAGTATTTGAAGCTTAATTTTTGGAATAGATATGTAAGCGTTGGTAAACGCAAAGGACAGCCATATACCGGGCAGACCGCTAGCGGTACAAAACCACATGAGCCTACTCCTGGGCTTTTTTCTATTGATAGCTTCATTCATCCCTGGATGATTCCAATAAGAATTATCTTCCCCTGGCTATGGCTATCCAAAGATGGCACCATTGCTGCTGATACTATATATTATCCTTTTGGTACCAGGTTGTATATACCAGGCTATGGGTATGGTGTGGTTGAAGACAGGGGGGGAGCTATAAAAGGCAAATATCGTCTTGATGTTTTTTTTAATTCTCACAAAAAGGCACTTAACTGGGGTAGAAAAAAAATTGATGTTCAATGGTTGATTGAAACATAAAGGCGAAAGGTATTGATGCTATACTTCGAAAGGCCATAACTTGCGATTTTTCGATGGCCATGAGAATATCAATAGCCTGTGTGTTGCTCAGGCTTGAAATAGCTTGCTATTCAGCACCTTCGCGTTTTGCATCTTGATGCTCCTTGCTCACTGAAAAAACGCAATTTATAACCTTCCGAGGTATAAACTGAGAACTCAAGTTTATATTGCATGCGAAGTTAAAATATTTTTTAAGAAAATTCAAAAAACTAATTCAATAAAAAACCTTGAACCGTAAACTGAATCAGGGATAATAAAAATGAAAACAGCGGCACTTTTTGATATTGATAATACACTTACACCACCTAGGCAACCTATTACGGAATCAATGGTACAAATCCTGGATTGTCTCTGTGTTCCCTTTCACGTGGCAGCGGGAAGTCATCTTCCGTTGCTGATGCAACAGTTTTTCGAACCGCTCTATCAATTTGGTTATAGAAAACAGTTCGACGCGTTTTTAAGTAATGGAGCGATCCATTACAGATGTGATTTTTCAGCGGATATATCAATTGAGGTGATTTCATCTTTTAACATTTGTCATCATCTTGGTGAATCCAATTATAAATTTTTAATCGAAACTCTGAAGAAAACACAAATGTTACCGGAATTCCAACTTTCACTACCTATCAAGATTATTGGGGAAACAATCGTTTTCCGAGATTCAATGGTAAATTTTGCTCCAATTGGGAGAGTTCAACTAGAAGGCGCTGAGGTACAACTTAATAGAAAAAATTTTGTGGAATATGATCAGTCTACAGGATACAGGCAAAGAGTCATGGAGTATTTGAATTATGAATTGTCACCTCTTGTCGAAAATAATGATTTAAAAATTACATTAGGCGGTCAGACATCCTTTGACATCGGTATTTTGGGCAAGGATAAAACTAACGCAGTGACAACTTTATTTAATCTTGGCTTTAAAAGAATTGTGTTTTTTGGTGATGCTTTATTCGAAGGTGGAAATGACGCGGCTATCAGGGAGTTAGCTGAGGCATGGCCTTCTACATCACAGCAATCTATCGAAACAGTTCAAGTGGATTCATATAAAGAAACTATAGAAAAACTTTATGAATTCAATTTCTTAAAAAAATTGATTTAACGACTAATTTTTAACGCATGAAGAGAGGTTCCAATGCAATCTATTCGACTTGAAATAAACCCTCAAGAGAATACCTGGGAACAAATAAAAATTACAGAAGAACTAATAGATTCATACTCGCTTGAAAAATGGTCACAAAATTTTTCTTTGATGACTGCCGGCTATCGTGATCAGCTAGATCCTGATGATGCAACAAACCCGAATGTAGCAATTAATTTTGTTACTTTTGCTATTCTCGGAGAAGCTAAAGCAAGAGTTTTCAAAAAAAAGAGTGATGGAAAAAACAAGTTGCATGTTCATGTCGGCGGAGAAACACGTCCGCATACGCAGGATTTTATCAGTATACTTGCGCGTATTTATGCAGCTCATGGTTTCAAAGTACATCTGAGGGCGCAAATAACAACAACTCCAATTTGGTATTCATCTTTTGGAGTGTTTTATGAAGAATTCCAGAGCGGCGACAACATAACTGCAAGCCACTCCCAATATTTTAAGGGAGGCTGGAAACCACTAGATTCTTTGGGGAAGCAGCTTGTAGAAGAAGAAAAAGAAATAATAAAGGAGGTTCAACATATAGTTGCCGGCAAGGCGACTATTCAACTTGCTCCGTTATCAAGTGAAAATATTTTGAATGATTTTAACATTGATGAAGCTTATATTAATTACCAGAAAACTGTAATTGATAAGAAATCCATAGATGAGATCATAATAGCTAATAAGAGAGGCTTTCGCTGTGCAATCTGTACAGTAGGCGGTTCTATGAAATTAACTTCAGAACGCCTTTTTAAACTCTTTGATATTCCTGTTGGCGAGAGCAATATTGTTCAATATTTTTTTGATGATGAGGATTCTCAATACCATAAAATAGGCCAAATAAATGGTGAAAACTATGGTGTAGATCCTACAAAACAAGAAATTTATAGAAATATTGGCGCTCAAGAAAAACTATTAAACAACGAAGCTGATATTATCTTTATATGGGATCCGGATGGAGATCGATTTAATATGGTGACTACAGCGTCATCTAAAAATCATGAAAGATATATTCAATTAGGTTTAGAAGTTGAACCAATACATAATAGTAACAAATGCATTGTTTATTTCACCCCAAATCAAATATTTTTTATGCTGACTGCATTTCAAATAGCGTCTTTAAAAAAATCAAACCTTTTTGATGCTTATGATTGGTTTATTGCATCTTCAGTAACCACATCCAGGGCGTTAGATGAGCTTGCAGAGTTGGAAAAAATACCGATGGTGCACGTAAGGGTCGGATTCAAGCATTGGGGTACTTTTGCACAATGGCTTGAAAAGAGAAAAGATGTAAATGAACCTTATGTTACAGCATTGGGGGAAAAAGTAAAATTAGGCAAAAATCCCAGACTAATTATAATGTGCGAGGAGTCAGGCGGGGCTATTTTTGGTGGAACTAATTTATTAATAAACAAATCTCTTTCCAAAAAAATGATCGCCATGCTGGAAAAAGATGGTTTCCAGTTCGGACTTTTATCGCTATCCATGGCAGCTTTTTTGTATAATTCGGATCAGTCATTTGCAGATTATTATTGTGATCTAATTCTGAAACATAATATCAAATATAAATATTTTGATCGTTATGACAAACGTTTATATGATGAAAGATTGTCCGGCCCAATGCTACAGAATGCAAAAATAAAAGGAGAGGCAAAAAGGGATAAGGTAATGAAATTTTTCCATGACTTAGCCGCAAAATATTCAACCAGTTTATCTCTTGATGAAATATGCAAGGAAATAAATTGTAAATTGAATAAAAATTGCAAATCCTTGCCTAAACTTCATCATATTTGTTTAATTGGCAAGGGTACACTTTTAGAAGGTACCTTTTTGCAATTTAAAACATTTTGGTTTGTAATTAGAGCATCAGGTACAGACGCTGTGCTTAGATATTACATTAATGGTCAGGATAAAGAAGGAATTAGTGCTTACCAGGAATCGCTTATGAGTTTACAAATATAGAACTTTTTCAAAAGGAACGGGGACGAAACAACTTGAGTGTAACCAAAATAAAACAATGCCATCTTGATGATGGTTCCCTATTATGTGATACAATTCGTTTTCAAATAACGTAGGGGCAACGCCTGTGGTTGCCCTTCCGCCCTGTGGGTGCATATTATCAGGGCAGGCACAGGGGCCTGCCCCTACGGGATATTGCCGAATACATTGGGCCGGATTTTCCGACGGGATATTGCCGAATACATTTGGCCGGATTTTCCGGAGGTTCGAACCGTTTTGCACATTCCACCAATATCTCGCATATATCACAGAGCGGGGAACCATCCCCGAAAATCAATAACTTTGTTCTATTTTGGTTACACTCATTTGAGTTTACGAAAAATCGGCTCGGCTTTTGTGGTCTGCTTAGGAACGTGGACGAATTAACTTCCCCAAGTAGGCGCATAGATTTGGGTCGAATTTGTTTGATCTCAGATCACAAAAGTTGATGGAATAGCAGCTTACCTATTGCAATATTTTTGGGATTTGAGATCAAACAAAGGCGGCCTGAAGCTGTGATGCATAGTTGGGGAAGTTATTTCGTCAACGTTCCTTAATCCTTTTGTTGGGCGACGTGTTCTCTCAAAAATTCTGGCGCAAAATCAGCACCATTTTTCCAAGATAATGTGTGACCTTCTAATTTAAATGACTTGAAAAATGATTTATCTTTCAATGGCTCAAAGATTTCTCCATATAATTCAGGGGATAAATCTATTTCGCCTTTTGCTCCATCATTGAAGGCCAACCACACCTTATAATCATTAATGTATTTTGCTTGTGTAACATGCATAAACATATTCGTTACTCCAGAGGATCGATTTTCGTCAATGGTTTTCTGTTCATTGCAGCTTCCCAGTTAGCCATGAGTTCATCGTGATGCAATACATACCAGTCTAAAACAGCATTCAGTGCACGTCTTGGGAATTTGCCAGTTACTACTCCTGTTTCAATATCTACAGTAATTTCGTATTCACCATATTCTGCATGGAAATGTGCCGGATAGTGCTCTCGAATATACATGCGTATCACTATTCCAAGAAAACGGCTTATTTCAGGCATATATCTGTCCTATATGTTTTCGCCCAACGACTTGAATTGAGTTCATTCATTTGTTGGCTAGTACTTAGAGCCTATTTCAGTAGGCCATGCACACATGGTTCGTGCCCTTCCAACTGGCCTTTTGGGTCGCGCTTTATCGCCTACTGAAATAGACTCTAAGTTGAAAGACGTGCTCTTAACATACTTGCTAAGGAACGTGGACGAATTAACTTCCCCAAGTAGGCGCATAAATTTGGGTCAAATTTGTTCGATCTGAAATCACACAAGTTGATGGAATAGCTTACCTATTTTGATATTTTTGTGATTTGAGATCTGGCAAAGGTGGCCTGAATCTGTGATGCATAGTTGCGGAAGTTATTTCGTCCACGTTCCAAAGCTCCAGATCAGCGTTGCAGCACCAAGTAACCAGCAATAAGGCGCAAAATAGTATAGTCGCCCCTGTTTAACTATGCGAAGCAAAATTTCCAAGGCTATATAACCGACAATTGCTGCAATAACGGTTCCCAGCAATATTATTTTTACCGGGATATTAGTTTGAATAATGGTTGAGTCAAGACCAAGCATCAGTGCGCCCAGTATTGCAGGAATTGATAATAGAAAAGAATAACGACCCGCAACTTCCCTGTTCATTCCCAGAAAGAGAGCCATAGAGATAGTAGCTCCGGATCTTGATATTCCGGGCATTATAGCCATGCCTTGTATAAGGCCTATCATCAAAGCATCTCTGATACTTACTTTTATAAGAGGACGTCCTTCAACACACATCTGCCTGGTAAACCAAAGAAGCGTACCGGTTACTAAAAGCATTAATCCTACTATCCATACGGATCCAAAGATCTGGTCGGCGATTTTGTGGAATAAGATTCCTAAAATGGCTGTAGGGATACTGCCTATAATTATCAACGCAGCAATTCTTATTTCTTCATTATCAGCAAAAAGCGACTTCAAGTTTTCTGACGACTTGATTAAATTTGGAAGACGTAGCAAAGTTTGAAGTATGTTTCGAATTTCCCGGTAAAACACTATGAATATTGCTATTAACGTTCCAATATGAAGACTTATATCAAATAACAGCTCTGGTTCCCTGATTCCGAATAAATTTTGAAGCAAAACCAGGTGTCCGGAACTGCTGACAGGCAAAAACTCAGTTAAACCCTGAGTTATACCCAACATTACAGATTGTAGTGATTCCATAGTTTGACTTTCAGTTTTTAGGGTTTGCTTCTAATTTTAGTCAATAATAACTGTGCATGAGTAAAATTGATGACTGTTGATTGTTGATTTGTGGAATCGCTTCGCTCTGTTTTTTTGTTATAAAATTAATAAGATACCTTCAGTCATCAATCATCAGCCATCAATGTCATTCTGCACATCATTACATGGATTTCATCAGAATCATTGCGAATGATTTTCTTTTGGGCTTTTATTTTAAAGTGTTCGCTCATTTGCCTGAAAAATTCTATACTTGACCTTCTGGCCCTTTCCAACAGCAGTATTTCTCCGTCTTCTTTCAGATAGATTCGAAAAAGCCTTAAAATTGGATAAAAGCTCTCTTCCTTATATATGACTTCAGATCCTATTATTCTGTCGAAAGTTCCTTTTAATTCAGGCTTGTTCCAGTCCAGTTCCATAATTTTCAGGTTTGAGCAATCGTTTATATGAGCATTGGCTTTAGCAAAATTCAGGGCGTCATAATTGTATTCCGTCATTGTCACCTTATGGCCGAATGAGGAGGCAACTATCCCCACCAAACCAAGGCCGCTGCCTATTTCAAGAAAGCGTTTTTCCGGTTTTACAGGCATTGAAGCAAGATAATCTGCCAGAATAAGACAAGGTTCCCATATTTTAGCCCATAATGGAAAATTATTGAAAACATTCTCAGGATCGATAAATCCGTCAAGTGATTTGGGGACAAAAAAACTGAATTTGCGATTTCTTATTACAAGTTCTACTGTATCGGTTTCATATTCTTTTTGAAACAATTCCATTGAAAACATATATTTGATTAATACTCCTATATTCAGAAATTTACAAACTCATTTTGCAGGCGTTTACGATTTACGGTTCACAGTTAACGGTTGATTAAAACTTATAAGGAACGGGGACGAAATAACTTCCGCAACTATGCATCACAGCTTCAGGCCGCCTTTGTCCGATCTCAAATCCCAAAAATATTGAAATAGGTAAGCTATTCCTTCAACTTTTGTGATCTGAGATCAAACAAATTCGACCCAAATCTGTGCGCCTACTTGCGGAAGTTAATTCGTCCCCGTTCCTAACCGTGAACTGTAAACCGACAAGTGTAAACCGCTATTTTATCCCTTCAAAACTGCTATTGGTTTTAACTTTGCTACTTTTTTTGAAATTCCTACACTATGAACCACATCAATTACCTGAGAAATGTCTTTATAGGCTTCGGGCATTTCTTCAGCCAGAGTGGATCTGCCGGTACATCTAATAAGTATGCCTTTATCTTCAAGTTCGCGGTTTATAGCTCTGCCTTTGCCGGCTTTTTTAGCGGCTCGTCTGCTTAAAACCCGGCCGGCACCATGGCACGTTGACCCAAAGGTTTCTTCCATTGCCTTTTTGGTTCCAACAAGCACATAAGAGGCAGTTCCCATATCTCCTGGAATAAGTATTGGCTGCCCTGTTTTACGGTATTTTTCGCAAAGCCTTTCATGTCCGGATGGAAAGGATCGGGTCGCGCCTTTTCTGTGTACGCATACCGACCGTTTTTTACCATCCACAATATGATATTCTTTTTTTGCTATATTATGACATACATCATAAACCAGATTCATGCCAAGATCTGTTGGCCCCAGACCTAAAACTCTTGAAAAAACCTCACGGGATCTGTGCAGCATAATCTGCCTGTTTGCCCATGCATAGTTTGCAGCACAGGCCATTGCATTGTAGTAGCGCAAACCTTCTTTTGACTGAATCATAGCGCAGGCAAGCTGTCGATCCGGCAAATCAAATCCCAGTTTTTTGACATGTTTTGTCATGAATGCGAGAAAGTCGTCACAAACCTGATATCCAAATCCCCTTGAACCTGAATGAAGCAACAATGTAATCTGATTTTCAAAGAGACCGAATGCTTGAGTAGCAACTTTATCAAAAATTTTTTCCACTACACCTATTTCAAGAAAATGATTCCCTGAGCCTAAAGTGCCAAGCTGCTTTCGTCCTCTTTCCAGCGCCCTTTGACTTACAGTTTCAGGGTCGGCATTTTGCATACATCCTTTATCTTCTGTTTGCTCAATATCCGAGTCTTCTCCAAAGCCATGTCTTACTGCCCAGCTACTGCCTTCTTTAAGAACTTTTTTTTCTTCTGCTATTGAAAGTTTAACAAAACCTGTTGAACCTACTCCGGAAGGAATTTTTTGGTAAAGCGCATTTATAAGATCTTCAAGCTTTGGCCTGACGTCCTTTTCAACAAGGGACGATGCTGCTAAACGAACACCGCAGTTGATGTCATATCCTACTCCGCCTGGTGAGATTATTCCATTTTCCCAGTCAAATGCTGCAACACCGCCTATGGGAAAACCATAGCCCCAGTGCATATCGGGCATTGCTAAAGATGCCTTTAAAATGCCGGGAAGCGTTGCCACGTTTGCAACCTGCTTTAATGCTTCTTCCAGCTTGATGTCTTTAAGCAATGAAACGCTTGAATATATAATGCCAGGTACGCGCATGTCACCGGTTTTAGGAAGCTCCCATCGGTATTCGTCTATTTTTTTTAATTCAATGGTCATTTTTTCCTGGGATGAATTTGTAAACAAGAAGCAAGAGGCTCAGTTGTGAGTACTCAAGTTTATATTTTATGTATAGAAGATACGGTTTACGGTTGATTAAAACTTAAAACCGTGAACTGTAAACCGACAACCGTTCCTTGCATCAAATGTAATGAGTGTAACCAAAATAGAACAATGCCATCTTGATGATGGTTCCCTATTATGTGATACAATTCGTTTTCAAATAACGTAGGGGCAACGCCTGTGGTTGCCCTTTCGTCCTGTGGTTGCATATTGTCAGGGCAGGCACAGGGGCCTGCCCCTACGGGATATTGCCGAATACATTGGGCCGGATTTTCCGGAGGTTCGAATCGTTTTGCACATTCCACCAATATCTCG
>JABZFQ010000024.1 GCA_014237365.1 Desulfobacteraceae bacterium
AGGAGGATATCAGGGGACTGGATGATGATATGTATGCCTTTATTGAGGTAATTGATGAAAGAGTACCCCACAGGTTAACAGCCCTTAAGGATTTCCTGGGAGTAATGGGTTAGTTATTCATTTTTCCCTGTGTATAACACCGTTTTTCCAGACCTTATTCATCCTGGCATGGTTCAATACCCTTGTCATCTCCTTTTCTTCCAGGTCCCTGGATTTGGGGTATCCGCAGGTACTTTTTGTTCACAGATCGGATCAATAGACATATTATTTTATCTATTGAAGTGTAAAAACAGGTTCATTTTGAATCGAATCGATTATACCTTTGATCGATTTTAGTTCATCAGGTTGCCCGTTAATGGCAAGCCAAACAGAGCCCTCTGCTTTGCAAACACCACCCCCTGCAATAAGTGTAGCATCTGCTCCTGAGAGAAGGTAAACGGCCTCCAGCTCTGTTATGATTTCACCAAGTACCGGATACAGTCTTGGTCCGGTAGAACCGGGTGTATTCAATCTTTCAGCTAATTCATCAAGATTTCCAGTGACGCGCTTTTCAAGACCAACGGGAATAATAAGGCGCACACGTCTTCCAATAACAGCCTGCATCGAAATAGCAATAGTACCACCTTTTGGGTGACCAATAAGAATTGCGGCTTTCTTTTTCTCAAGGTCAATAGAGTTGGCGCCTTTCAGAATAACATCTCCTTCTTTCAAATCGTCGATAACATCAAAGATGGTCTTACCCTTATTCCACTTTCCATTAACGAGAACTACATCGCCTGAAAAACTTGATTCATCTGAAAGCCTTCCGCTATCAGTTGTCGGAATATTGGGTGGTAATGTAATTCCCCGGAAAAAACGGTTTCGTGTAAAGCCATCAGTTTGGTCAGTAAGTTTCAATATTTCTTCAGCAACATAGCCATTTGTTGTACCGGCAATAATCACTACTGTACCCGATAAAAGAGCTGTTTTCACATCTGCATGTTGAGTAATTGCCCTGCCAATAAGCCTTTTTCCAGCTGCCGGAGTTATTGTCACCTGAAACATGTTATTCCTTCTTTTTAGCTTTTTGTTGCCTATCTTTTATTAGTGCGAGTTCATTGCATATGACGTTTTTAGCGTTTTTAAGTCCTTCGGAGCAGGATTTGGGTGGAGTGCCGAAGGCACGAAGCCAAATACACTAAGTTGTGTGAAGTTAGCGTGCGTCATGTACATCTTTCACAATAAGCAGGTTTGAAGGAGTGCGAAAGACACTCCTGCTCTCCCGAAGGGGCACGATCGAAGCGAGAGGTATGGCGCAGATACTATAGCATCGATGAGACTTTTAATTCATTCTGGAAATACCATACATGATTATATAGTTTGCGAAATACTTAAGTAGTATCCAGGAACTAATAAAAAGTCTCGAGAAGAATATAAAAAGGACACCATGTATGGCTGAGGGTATAACAGATCATATTTGGTCGTGGAAGGAATTATTGATGTTTAAAAAAGGAGTGTCAACTATTGATTAGTACACAATCCAACTTTACGTCTTATACGTTCTTTGTAGAATATTATTTTATACATTATATATTTTAATAGTCGTTGTGGCACCCCCGCCGCACACCACTTCCCGACCCACGCTCTGCGCATGAGCACCCCCACCAGGTCCACAGCGGTAGGCATGGTCGGTCGGTTAAGTGCAGGAGGGGCAGCGCAGGTGAGTGGAGAAGGAGGGCGGGCGGCGCTCTCGTATGGCCGTCGTTTCCGGCAGCGCTGGATATGCCACGCATGATGTCTGCGTGATATAAGGGCATCTTTTTTCCGGGTGATGTCTTCTGATAAGTGGAACCACACACCAGGGCGCATTTGGGCGAAGGCATCGCAGAAGCATACGGTTGGGTTGCACGAGGTGCGGGAGCTCAAGTTATGTCTAGGTTTCGGAGAAATGCCTCTTCTTCTTCAACCTGCTGATATCATAATCATAGAAGGTAAAGAGCATTAATAGATACCTCGCAAAAGAACCTGCTGCGAAAAAAGATATTTCTGCCAGCTTCAGCAGTAAAAGCACATATTCTGTTAATAATCTACCTAAAAGCCGTCTAAACTCTCTAACAGGCGTAACATGCAGTGCGCGTTCACCCGACACCATTGCAACTCGTTTGAACCGCTTGCCTCCCGCCAACCGCGCGCCGGCGCTGCAGCGTACACACGGCAACAGGAGTGTACAGCGAATGGCTGCAGGGATACAGGCTAAGCTTAGAGTGGGACAGCCCGGTTCCCCGCAGTCCTTTGAAGGAACCGGATGCTACCTGCTGAAGTACCCATAGACCAAAGGCGTACAGTCTTTTGCATCCGTGAATTAGAAATATTTTTCTTTAAGTCAGGCGCTTTAGCAACCAGACCGACACTTTCCTCCATCTATTTTCATCTCCCTATACGATCAGGACATTTAGCATTCACATTTCAATCTTCTTCAGCAGTATATAAAATTATGTAAGGCTTGCACCAGCTTCACAAAGCTCACCCTACCTCCACCACAGGTATCCAATTGCCGTCATTACTTTTGTGTCAAAGGTTTTCCGCGGCAAACAGATTTTATTCAAAAATGAGACGTTTTCGTTGTTGATTGAACCGTGTGTACCACAATATTTTTTGTGAATGCTTATTTGTCGTTCGCCGGAAAGGGTTTTTATGGGTCTTGTGTATGTTGTTTGTGTTTTTGGATTATTTTTGCATATTGGGCATTGTGTTGAGTTTTTTATTTTGAGTTATTCTGGTAAAATAGGGAGACGGAGTACGTTTTTTTTCCAAAATCGTATTGAATGCCTAGTCGTTTAAGGTCTTCCTTTTTCACTGGCTGACCCATATTTTCTAACATCTCGAAGAGATCAGTTGGTGTGAGTGAGCCTTGCATTAATCGCAAAGATAGATATGAGAAATGGGTTGGTTCAATTGGTATGTTTGTTGGATGTTCTGGGTCGGTGCCCAATGATCGGATATAGTGCTGAATTACTTTGTCCCCTTTTCGAACAGATTCTACTTCTGCGTAATATGTTTTGATTGTCCCATCCTTGTTTTTTCTCTTAATTTTTCGTATGTAGGTCATAATACTGTAGTGATATAGTTCACTACAATATAACACTACCTGTTTTGAGTTTTATTGTTAAATATGTGGTGGAAGATCAGTTAGGAGATGGCGAATTTATGAAATTTGATATGGGAGTATATGGCAAAAATGGATGTTATTTCCAAACGTTAGAATGACGCCATAGCTTTTAGCTACTTGTCCAATTCAAAACCACCAACTTGGAATCCAGTAAGAGCCATCATTTAAGTAGTTGACAAACTCCTTGATCTGAGCATAATCCTACAGATTCCAGTTGGTTTGGGGAGTTTCACGACCATTAATTAGCGAAGTACTGAAATTATAAGTATATACGAACTCAGATATACCAGAGTTGTACGAAAGATCGAGCCAAGACACGGAGAAATAAAATAAAACAATGGTATGAAACACTATTTGAAGACTATGGTAGAAAATATGATAATGAAAACTTTACACAAGGCACAATTGGTGAGTGTGATTTTATCGAAAAAGAAATTAATTATGATAAATCGCTAAGAATTATTGATATAGGATGTGGAACTGGCAGACACTCGATCGAATTAACAGAAAGGGGATACAAGGTTATTGGAATTGATTTGTCAGAATCACAATTGGAGCGAGCAAAAGCAAAAGCTCAAAACCTGCAAATAGATTTCCAGAAACATGATGCAAGGAATTTGCCATTTAAGAATGAATATGATTTGGCAATAATGCTCTGCGAAGGAGCGTTTCCATTAATGGAAACAGATGAAATGAATTATGAAATCCTCCGAAATGCAGCCAATTCTTTAAAGGCTGCCGGCAAGCTGATTTTTA
>JABZFQ010000140.1 GCA_014237365.1 Desulfobacteraceae bacterium
GTTTTGCACATTCCACCAATATCTCGCATATATCACAGAGCGGGGAACCATCCCCGAAAATCAATAACTTTGTTCTATTTTGGTTACACTCAAATAACTTCCCCAACTATGCATCACAGCTTCAGGCCACCTTTGCCCGATCTCAAATCACAAAAATATTGAAATAGGTAAGCTATTCCATCAACTTTTGTGATCTGAGATCGAACAAATTTGACCCAAATCTGTGCGCCTACTTGCGGAAGTTAATTCGTCCACGTTCCTTATCATAAATAATTATGTGGCCGTTAACGGTTAAAATGCTTCAATCGTTTCATAGTTCATAAAAAAATCGTAAACTGTAAACGGTGAACCGACAACTGTAAATGGATACCAAATAATAAGAGGACTGTACATGGAACCTATATATTTTGTGGTAATAATCAGTTTTGTCTTAGGATCTTTGGGATATATAATAACTCAATTCTGGATACGTCCGATTTTAGGATACCGGAAGATAAAAAATGAAGTGGCTTTAAGTATTAAATATTATTATAGATCTAAAAACAATGAAGATATTGATAAAAAGATAAAGTCGCAGATGAAAGAATGGAGTAAAGCAAACAGACAGAATTCCGTTGAACTTTCTGCGAGCTACAATGAAAATTTGCCGAATTGGTATAAAATGCTTTTAGACAGCAGGGGTGAATCTCCGATTGATGCATCTAAACACCTTATGATACTGTCTAATACCAGCAATTATGATCATGCAGAAAAGCATATGAAAGAAATAAAAAATTACTTGAAAATCAAATAAAAAGCCCGACCAAATGGTCGAGCTTAGGAACGGGGACGAAATAACTTCCCCAAGTAGGCACATAGATTTGGGGAAGTTATTTCGTCCCCGTTCCTAAACAGGTTTATATAGATTTTCGTGAGATATGAACAGGTTCACGCAATATTAAGTCAACGCTGGATTCAGCAGCAGCCGCAAGTTCGGGGTGGCTTTCTCTGAGATTGATTACCTGTTTTAAGTGGTCTGATGTTCTCAAGATAAGTGAAGCCATATCTCCCTCATCAATAGGGACAAATTCCAAAAGCTGATGCCAGGCTATACCTGTTGACCATAGGTATAGTGCTGCAACAGGCCAAAACTGAATGACAGAGCTATAAAATCCATGCCTGAGTTTGGTGGCTGCAATATCTCTTATGCAATAAAAAATTTTTTGGAAAATATCCTTAATTTCTGTTATGTCCATTGTATCAGGCGTCCGTAATTCTACATTTTGATGTCCGCTCCACACAAAGGGAGCAAGACTGCCCGCCAGAAGTTCAGGCCGTACCCTGTCCAAAGCTCCCTTTCTAATCAGCTCTGCAATCAATAGAGGTTGCTCCAGCCTGAGTTTGGATGCCCATACACCTTCCGGAGACAACCTGTCCTCAGTGTTTACAAAACCGGTTTTTTTTAAAAACCTCATGTGGCGCTTAAAACTAAGCCATAACCCGCCATCCATTGCCTCTACCTTTGTGGAGAGTGATTTGAATTCTCGCAGCAGTTTGTTTAACTCTCCTCTCTTTTGCCTGTGACAGAGTATCATATGACCGCAATCTCCACATGGAAGTAAAGACAACATTTGCTTTGCTGTTTGTTCTGCCATCTGGGTTTTTCCAGCTTCAAACCCTATGTTGATTTTTTTGAACCTTACCATGGAAACCGTATCAAAAAGACGCTCTATAATCTTCGGTGAATAGTAGCTGGGAAGTTTAATAATGTAATCAAAAAGAGATTGAACCTCATCCAGGTCAACGAGTTCTAATTTTAGAGTGTTTTCTGTGGTGTGGACAGATTTTTCAATATCATGTGCCGCAATGCTGATACTTCCCCTGTATTTGTATATACGAAATACTATATAAACGTTTCCATTTTTGTGAAGAAATAGTCTCCCTGGCCTGAGATACTTCTTAAAGGCTTTTATCAGTTGCTCACGGTTAATCGTATGGTCAGGCTTTTCTATACTATTTTGTATTTCAGTCATTTTCTGAATGTTTGCGATAATTTCGTAAGGATCATCTGTATCACACCTGGCTTCAGGAAGTTTTTGTTTCAGTTCCGACAACATCTGCTCCCACCGCTCTCTGATTAGGGGCATGGTCTTACTTTTTTTAAAGGCCGCGAATGAACGTTCAAGGAGAAATTTGATATCTGACGGCTCTTGAGAAAAGAGAAGATTAAGAGTCATTGAAAAATTGATATGAATCTGACTTAAAATCGGTTCTGCTGTCGATGCGTTTAAATCATATATGAGTTGCGGATTCTGGTGCGGGCCAGGGACAACAATTGCAAATCCTATATTATCCATTCCCCTCCGTCCAGCTCTGCCTATCATTTGATGAAGTTCTGTGGCGGTCAGATCAATAAGTTGATGACCATCATATCTAACACTTTCAAGAAGCACAACCGATCTTGCTGGGAAGTTGACTCCTGCGGCTATTGTTGATGTGGAAAAAATGGCTTCTATATAACCGTTGCTCATCATCTTTTCGATAAGCACTTTCCAGTAGGGAAGCTGCCCTCCGTGATGGGAGCATACAAAAGAATTTAGAAGCGCTCCTGTTTGACTATGTCCCTTAAGATGCGGATAATCATTAAGGAACTTTTCCAGTAAATTTTTCATTTGCTTGCGGGTTTCAGGAAGAGCATTTGCGGGAGGACAAGCCAGCAGAGCCTGATTACAGTCCTTTCTTGATTTGAGAAAAAAAATAGCGGGCAGCAGGTCAAACTCTCTCAAAAATTTGATAATCAGGCCAAAGTCCATTTCGGCATAGTTTTTGTTCCAAATTTCTGTTTTTGAATTCAAGTAGTTCTTAACCCTGTGATTGAGTCCTTTTTTACCGTCCAGAGAAGTTACGAGACCGTCGGGGAATAGAAATAGGGTTTTAAGGGGAACAGGGCGTTCTTCAGACCGCACCACCCTGCAAGGGACGCTTCGAATCCTGGTCAACCATTCAGAGATTTCTTCAGCATTTGGTATGGTCGCTGAAAGCAACAAAAGCCGTACTCTTACAGGAAGATAAATGAGAATTTCTTCCCATACAACGCCTCTGGCCGGATCGTTTAAATAATGGGCTTCATCCAGGATTACCAAATCGGTATTAATATTGGATCCCTTATTTATAGCATCGTAAAGCTGGTTCCTGAAAATTTCGGTTGTGCCAACAATTATAGGAGCGCCAGGATTTTCTTTACGGTCGCCTGTTAAAATTCCGCAAACAGATTGTCCGAATTCGTGGCAGAACCCTTCATAAAGGGAGTTGGAAAGGGCCTTAAGTGGCGAAGCATACCACACCCTAAGCTTTTGTGGAAGATAGGAGTGAATGGTTTGAGAAGCTATCCATGTTTTTCCTGCCCCTGTTGGGGCGCTGACAAGCACATCATAATTTTCAATCAGCGCAAGGGCCTCTATCTGAAAGGGGTCTGGTTTGAAAGGCTGAGATTCAGGGACTCCAATTTTGTGGAATATAGATCTAATATTACGGTCTATCATAGGCTTTTTGGGGTATCTTTTAAAATATGGCTGATTATGCCTTTCTGCCTGCCCAGCGCCCTGAGCAGTTTGATGTAATGGGATTCGAGTTCCGCCCCTTTTCCGGTTTTCAAACTATCCCAACTTTTGAAACAATGCTTGCGGTGTTGTTCATCTTGTTTTTTCTCTTTGGTTGAATAGGAACGTGGACGAAGCCGCTATGCGGCGGAAAAAAATCAAAAACAATGCATAACTCCTATACTTGTCCAATTTCGGGCACTTTTAGAAGGAGTATACCATGAATCCAACTGAAGCAAAACGATTTAATGAACTTTAGGAACGGGGACGAAATAACTTCCCCACGTGGGGAAGTTATTTCGTCCCCG
>JABZFQ010000145.1 GCA_014237365.1 Desulfobacteraceae bacterium
TAGCAGCCTGCCAGATGAGGCGATACGTTCGATGGTGGTGGGCATTCTTGCCAGGAGGATATCACAGGAGCGTATCCCGGCACGGCGGCAGTATGAGATCAACAGGATAAATGATACGGATGTAGCTACCATGCCAATGGTCTGGATGTTCATCGATGAAGCCCACCTGTTCGTGCCTGCAAATGGCGGCAGTCTTGCAAGGGATGTACTGGTAAATGATTGGCTCAGGCAGGGGAGGCAGCCGGGGCTGTCCCTGGTACTGGCTACCCAGAGACCCTCGGCACTGCATCCTGATGTGCTCAGCCAGAGTGATATTATAATGTGCCACCGCTTGACATCCAACGATGATATCACGGCCCTTGAGAAGGTACGGCCCACTTATATGAGGCAGAGCATTGCAGATTCGATCCGCAAAATGGGAGAGGAGAAGGGTGTGGCATTTATTGTGGATGATACTTCAGAAGCCTCGCATGTGGTGAAAATGCGGCCGAGGTTAACATGGCATGGCGGGGATGAGCCAAGCTCGCTGGGACATAATGGTTAAAGGCAAAACAATGAGGACACGAAAGCGTACAGGAGTTGGTGATGAAGTGTAAAGGGATAGGGGATTGAGGTCATAATATGCTCAGTTGATATGGGAAGTAATCTACTTCTCTCGTTCATCTCACATTTTTATGACAAGGAAAATATTTTAAAATATTTGGAAAGCTTATTTTATGCTCATAGGTGTTCCAAGGAGTCATGATGATTTCTTTTTTCTCTCGAATTTTTTAATCTTAATCGGTTTATGTTGTTTTTTTAAATGCACCCGGATTCTTTTGACTATGGATTTACTTAATCTCATGTGATAAGCAATGTTTTTGAAACTGTATTTTTTCGTTTTTGCTCGAATTATGGATTTGACTTTCTTCTCTGTTAATTTTATAACTTCATTTAGTTTTCCAAAATGTAGAATATGAGTATATAGTGACAAAGGTTTTGGGACTTTACAAATTAAAGTTTTGTCATAAATTATTATTATTATAAAAACGACAACTATCATAGCAGTTGCAAAACCACCCAGATAATAAAACATGGTTTCATTAAATAAAAAACCATATATTAAGATTACAAATGTGATTGCAAAAAAAGGTGCATATTCTATTATTCTATATTTCACTGACCTTGATGGAAATTTTTTTTTATTCAAGCATTTAATATCTTCACTGTAAAAAAACATGGTGAGGGTGAAAAAAATCAATCCAGACGCGGCGATATTATTTAGTATTATTTGTAAGTACTCTGCACGATTTAAATTTACATATTCAAAATAACTAGTCAATCCTCCATAATAGCTGATTAAGAAAGTAACAGAATAAGGTATTACACTAAAGGAAAACCATTGGAAAGTAGCTGCAAAAGGAATTATAATGTTATCTTTATTTAAATTCTCAGGATTTATTTCTTTTTCATTTCTATTTTTAAGTGACGCAAATAATAAATAAATTTCAAAAAACAGCAATAAAATAAGTATAAAAAATTTCAGAAAAAGCACAATAAAATAATAATTATATGAGATATAGCCACATGCTTCACGAGAAAAATAATTTATAAATTCTTCGAGATATAACAATGATGTAGGAGAAATTAAAAAACTATTGATAAGAATCGTATTAAATATGAATAATGCAAATCCACCGACTGGTAAACGTGGTATAAATACTTTATTTGGTATAATTTGTTTTTTCCATACATGCAAAAAACATGGGAAACGAGTTATTAAAACATATATAAAATACAATTGAAAAAAAACAACTAAGATAAATGACAATCCATAAATGCTATACATTAATCCAACAGTAAATGTTCCAATATCTTCATATATTAACAATTTAAAATTAGAAAAAATATGAATAAAATGTGTACTGTATGACGCAATTGTAAAAAAACTCAATATGAAGCACAAAAAGCCACCTAATTGCTTTATAACAGCCCCTCGATTACCACGCAAAGTAAATGTAGCAATCAGTTCCTCAATTGTTGTTCTTTTCATATTCTCTATGCATTTACATATTTTTTTTTCGAATTTATTATGTGAATGAGATAAAAATAAATAATGAATATCTTTAAAAATCCATAAAAAAATAATTACCAAGAATAATGTTGAAGATTGAACAAAAATCCAAACTAGTATTCCAAGAAAAAAGCAAACAATTGTAAAAACCAAACCAGCTGCATAAACAGGGGCTGTTTTTATTATTTTACTCATAATCCAAGAATTATTTGATGTATTTTCATATTCGCGTTTTATTTCATTTAATTCTTTTTTTACATCTTCATTTTTATGAAATATATTATAAAATAATGTTGGAATACTGCCTTCAATTTTTTTCATGTCTGAACTATCTAGCATCAACTTTCCAAATACTATACCTGACAGTAGTAAAAAAGCAAAAATCCAAAGACTATAATCGAGCATATATGTAATTAAATAAAAAATTATACAAGTATAAATAGCGATAATAATTTGAATCCACTTTAAATGAATAATATCTCCAAAAAGTGTCTTAATTAGCATAGGACTTATTTGATAGACAAGAATGGAATAAATTAAAACTGTAATAATTAAAGCAATTTTTTCTGATGTGATATCAAAAATAACCGCAAATGCTAATGGTAGTGGAGAAATATATAAATCTCCAAAAGCATTTAAAATTTTTAAACATATACTATATAAAATTTCCAGTTTTGCCAAAACATATACACAAATAATTAGTAACTTTATGAATAAAACCTTTGTATTAAAACTAAAATTTTCCATTTATTCACATATAAAACTACTAATATTTCATTCTTTATGATTATTATTCAAGTTTTGGGATTTATATAGGGATTTCTGAAATGGCACTTTTTTTGCAATATTATATTATGTGTTTTCTGCCTTGAAAACCAAGATTTTACCATCGATATCTTCGAGACCGTTACAATTCGAGTTGGTGAATCTGATTAAACCACAGATAAACACAGATGAACACAGATCTTTAGGCAGCGTATCCGCGTTTATCGGCGTTCATATGCGGTTAATTTGATAATACCAACATGTAATGTAACGATCTCATATCTTCGATTTGTTTATCCTTCAGCCATTCACGTACATTATGAAAGTAATGATCGCAACAAAATATAAATTTCGAGCAATCTTTATATATTGAAGCATTATTCAGAAATCCCTATTATATGCCCCAATAGCCCTATTCTATCTAGTATTTTTTTTCTGTATGTTTGACAGATTCACTACCTTATGAATTTTATAATTGGTAGATTTATCAATTAACAGACCTTTTTTTATGGTATATAAAGTCTAATTTTCTCCTCAAATCTCGATATATTGAAATGCATTTATAGACTCCAGCATGTCGAGAGAGAAAGGCAAACCCTCAAATATGAGGGAATGCCATGCGTGTTTAACCACACATGCAAGACTTACTATCTCAGCAAGATATAAAAACGTTTTGTCCTCTTTCAGTTCTAATGATATTCGAGGACAATCATAATTGGGATGCATTTAGCCTTGCTAATAAAGACATTCTTCGTGATGTTGAAATTAAAGAAATCAAGAATATGATATCTTGTAAGGATGAAAAATGTGGTTTTTTTAACTGTCGAAAAGCGCTAATTTCATCAACATCTGCTATATTTATCCCTACAGTTTACTTTAAAACTAATGGTTTAAAATTTTTCGTTACATCATCGCTTTATCCCGATGCCGCCCTAAACCTCTCAACCACAAAGTCCCTGTCCATGGATACCAGGAAGTACCCCAGCCGTGGGCCGCTCTTGGTACCAAGCAGTGCCTGGTAGATGGTCTGGAACAGTTTCTTCGGGTTCATGTC
>JABZFQ010000382.1 GCA_014237365.1 Desulfobacteraceae bacterium
CGATTATGTTTGCGATTGAAATACATTGCATGACCGGTCAGAAGTCTTTTCATCACTGTTGATATTGGAACCCTGCCGGTTCGTAAAAGCAAATGAAAATGATTGGGAATTAATGCCCAAGCGAAACATGATGTGTTGCTATATGTTAAGATATTTTGCAAGCGTTCTAAAAAATTATCTCTATCGGCATCATCCTTAAAAATGGTTTTCCTTTCAATGCCTCTAACAATAATATGATGTAACGCTCCAGGCGCATCTATTCTTGATCTGCGTGGCATATATCTCTTATGACATAAATTATCCGACTTGTCAATATATCAAGGAACGTCCCGCAACCCGTCCCGCAACCCAGGAACGTCCCGCAACCCATAAATAAGGATGCAAACAAGCCATCATCAAAGCAGGCGGAATGGGAAGAAAAGGGGGTCGGCAATGATGGTAAAGGCAAAAAGGAAGGCAAGGGACGAGGGAATAAGCCACGGAAAGGCGCGGGCAATCGTCCCAAGAATCTCGAACCCAACCGTATGGAGAAGGTGACGGTTGATCGTTGCGATTTGTGCGGCAAAGACTTAACGGATCAAAAGCCACTTGAAAGTGCCAATATACGAATCATTGAAGACATTCCGGATACTGTTGAAAAACCCGAAGTCATAGAAGTAGTACAAGAGAAGAAATATTGTGATGATTGTAAAGAGGTAATTACAGCAAAGTCAGAATTGGCCTTGCCCAAATCGGATATTGGATTAAACGCTACAATATTGATTTGTTACCTGTGGGTGGCTGTATGTATGCCGTTTACAAAGATTCGAGATTATTTGAAGGCATTTTTTGGACTAAAGATATCAACATCTGGGCTTTCTCGACATGTCATTAGAGTTGCCCGTATCATGAAGGATGTATACAATGAGATACTTCATGATATCAAAAATGGGGCAACCCTGCATGCAGATGAAACTTAGCTGGCGTGTCAGGGGTAAGAACTGGTGGCTATGGGTTTTTGGCACACAAGATTCAGCGTATTTTACAGTGGACAAAACACGGGGTTCGGCTGTGGTCCGCCGGGTACTTGGAGAAATATTTTTTGGGCTCCTGGTGGTAGATGGGTGGAGTGCGTACTTAAAACTGATCTGCGAGCAACAAAGTTGTATGTCTCATCTGTTGAGGAAGATAAGGAAGTTCCGCGACGCATTCCCGCATCTGTTAGATATTGTCAAGTTTTATTTGAAACTGCGACGCATTCTGCGTGATGGTGAATGGCTTCAGGCAAATCGTAAGAAATTAGGTGAAATGGTCTTTCGAAGACGCCTGAACAGGCTGAAAAAGAGATTGGAGGATTTATTGAATTGGTCTGATCCGGATGATATTTTGCAGGAGATAATAAAAAAGGTCAAAAGACAGCAACCACGAATACTGACATTTGTAGAACATCCTGAAGCTCCCTGTCACAACAACTACGGAGAATTCCTGGTTCGCACAGGTGTGCTTCAAGCGTAAGATATCCGGGGGCAGTGTATCTGTAGAAGGAGCAAACGCATATGCGATTTTGCTGTCTATTCATGTAACCTGCAAATTACGTGGAATCTCCTTTCCCAAATATATGAAAGAGAGTTTGCGACACTATATAAGAACAGGCAAGCCAATATCGCTGAGTACATATTCAACTTTCATCGCTGACAACTCCGACTTAAAAAAAGCCGCATAGTACATGCCACTATAACTATGTACCGGTCGTAGCACTGCTAATTCTCGCCATAGCTTATTCAAATGTTAGAAAAAAATTTGTTAGTATAATGGAAAATGTATGTGATAATCATGATCCAGTAATCATTACTCGTAAAAATTCAAAATCGGTTGTGATGATGTCACTTGAAGACTACAATGCTATTGAAGCAACAATGTATTTATTACGTAGCCCTGCTAATGCTGCCCAATTACGTGCCAGCATTGCTGAATTTGAGGCTGGAAATTATAAAGTACGGGAAATGATTGATGATGATTGCATGGACTGATCGGGCTTGGAATGAATACTTGTTTTGGCAAAAGCATGACAAAAAAGTTTTTAAACGGATCAATGAGTTAATCTGTGATACAAAACGTCATCCAAAAGAAGGTATCGGTAAACCGGAAGCACTTCGGTTTGATTTGAAGGGGAAGTGGTCGCGCAGGATCAATCAAGAGCATAGACTCGTATATCAGATGATTGATAAAATGGTAGTGATTTTTCAGTGTCGTTATCATTATTGATCGTCTCATTGAGTTTGGATTCAGTGGAATCAGCTATGAATTATTAATTGCATTGCATGGCTTATCGGTATTCATGAAAGAAGTTGTACCTGAAAAAATAGCATGAAATTAAAACATAACAAAAAAATTGGGATGCTCTTCCGCTAATACTTTGATAAAAGTGCTGGACAACTTTAAGCTTTTGTGCTCTATAAATATGGGGAGGTATCCCCATGAAAAAAGCTCAAGATTGGAATCAAGCCTGTCCAGATAAAAATTGTAATTTTTATGGTCAACTCAACAAAGGCGATATAATCAGCATATCCACTTATATGACCCAGAGTGGTAAACGTAGAATTTTTCATTGTAACAGTTGTAAAACAAGCTTTTCTGAAACTCGTGACACGGTATTTTTTGATTTGAGAACACCTGAAGACAAAGTAATTATGGCTTTGAAGATGATTTTGGTTAAAGTTGGTCTTTCCGGTATTTCTTTCGTGCTTGAAGTCAAAGAAGAGACCCTCTTTAATTGGTTGAATCAAGCAGCTAATAAATCCGAAGAAATCAATAGGGCCTTGCTCAAAGATCTTCCAGTTACTGAAGTTCAATTGGATGAAATGTGGAGTTTTGTGAAAAGAAAAGTCAGCAAGAAAGCTGTTGTTGCCGGGCATATAAAAATCGTCAAGCGCTCACTCTACTGGCATAACTGGGAACGGTATTCCAACGCCATGACACACGCATAAAGATGGAGAGGATATAATCTTTTAGGAAACCAATATGCCCAGGGAGCTGATATTATGTCAGGCCGGATAAAACATATCTTATTTGTGTGTACAGGTAATATCTGTAGAAGTCCATTTGCTGAAGGTTTACTAAAAAAGCTTGTACAAAAAAAGAGCCTTGATGATATTGTTATTGATTCAGCGGGGCTGCTTGTGCTTCCCGGCAATAGTGCCGGCAGCCTTGCACAGAAAGTTGCGGCAGAATATGATGTGGATCTGTCTGGCCACATTGCAAAATCTGTTAAAGAAGATATTGTAAATAGGAGCGATCTCATATTAGTAATGGAAAATTCCCATGCAAAGGACATTTTGAATGCCTTCACAGAAGCTGAAGACAAAGTTTTTTTAATCAGGCGTTTTGCCTGCTTTGGTTCTAAAGAACGAGGTGTCGCGGATCCTTATGGGCTAAATTATGAGGCTTATCGTTTTTGTTTTCTTGATATTCAGGACAGTGTTTCAGGTCTGACAGAATATCTGTCCAGCAGGACATTCATCTTTAAGGAACGGGGACGAAATAACTTTCTCAAGTAGGCGCATGGATTTGGGCCCGTTGCATAGCACTGGTTCCTGCGGTAAGCTATCGCACCGGAATCTGTCTCTCGTCCGTCATTCCAGTGAAAACAAGAATGACGATAGGGCTGAAAGAATGACGATAGGGCTGAAAGGTTGTTTCGTTCCTAATCCATATTGTTCTATTTTGGTCACACTCATTTGATTTCTGAAAAAAACAATTGCTTTTTCCTTGACATTAATTAATAAAATATTTATTAAAACTATTTTATTTACAAACAGGAGTGTAATTCAGTGAAAAAATATACATATAGTGCAAAACGGGCTGATAATAAAGATAAGTGGTGTATTATAAATGCAGAGGGGGCTGTGCTTGGCAGACTCGCGACATTAATAGCATCTCGCCTTATAGGCAAGCACAACCCTTTGTTTACCCCACATGCGGACACAGGAGACTGGGTTATCGTTATAAATGCTGATAAAATTGCCCTTTCAGGCAAAAAACTTGAGCAGAAATGTTATTACAGACACAGTGGTTATATAGGCGGGCTCAAGACAGTTACCGCTAAAAAACTCTTGGAAAAAAGTCCTGAAGATCTTATCAGTTTTGCTGTTAAAGGAATGCTTCCCAAAAACAGGCTCGGGAATAAGCTATTCAAAAAGTTAAAGGTCTACGCGAGAGACAAGCATCCTCACGAAGCTCAACAACCTCAGCTCCTGACACTATAGCTATTATAGACTTTCAGATAAGAATAGAAGGAGGAAGGCGTATTAGTTATACGTCGACGACTGATAACGCAGTGAAATTATTTATTTGAAAGTCTATAGGCAAAAACTTTATATAAAAACGGACTATTAGGCTAACAGCTATGCGCCTACTTGAGGAGTTATTTCGTCCCCCGTTCCTTACCTTTAAAAGTGTAAACTACTTTGGGCTAATTATGAAGGATGCCGAAAATCTATATAATTAATTTGTGACAATACTGAGGACACTATGAACACAGAAAATATTTATTACGCAACCGGAAAACGAAAAACAGCAATAGCTAAAACCTGGCTAAAACCAGGCAAAGGCGAAATTATCATTAACAATCGTCCTGTGAACGATTATTTCACAATTCAGTCGGCAAAAATTATTATGATGCAACCTCTCGTTCTTACAAATACCCTTGGATCATATGATATAAAAGTACGTGTATTGGGCGGAGGTATTTCAGGCCAGGCAGGTGCTATTAGGCATGGTATTACCAAAGCACTTATTGATATCGACCCTGATCTAAGACAAATTCTAAAGAAAGCCGGTTTTGTTAAACGTGATCCAAGAGTCAAAGAAAGAAAAAAATATGGTCAGAAGGGAGCAAGAGCCCGTTTCCAATTCTCAAAACGATAAATCATATTCTTCTGCATTTGGGGCTCGGTCAAAAATAAGTTGGTAGAATTTGCGCTCGAACTTGCCGTAGATTTCATTGATCCGATTAAGCAAAACAGCAGGAATAGCGGGCTATTTCGAGGCCAAGATCCGGTGCGAATGAAGATTGATGAAAGATATGGTGAAGTTGGGATGTAAAAATGCCAAGTTAGGAACGTGGACGAAATAACTTCCCCAAGTAGGCGCACAGATTTGGGTCAAATTTGTCCGATTTCAGATCACAAAAGTTGATGGAATAGCGAGCTATTTCAATAGTTTTGGGATTTGAGATCAAACAAAGGCGGCCTGAAGCTGTGATGTATAGTTGTGGAAGTTATTTCGTCCACGTTCCTTATTTCGGCTACCAACTTAAAGCGGGACACTTTACGCTATTTTGGTTCTATGGTAATTTCGCAATCAAGCAAAATCTAAGGGGTTGCCAACTGATTGAATTTACAGGCTGTCCCGCCTTACGTT
>JABZFQ010000283.1 GCA_014237365.1 Desulfobacteraceae bacterium
AGATATTGGTGGAATGTGCAAAACGATTCGAACCTCCGGAAAATCCGGCCCAATGTATTCGGCAATATCCCGTAGGGGCAGGCCCCTGTGCCTGCCCTGATAATATGCAACAACAGGGCAGAAGGGCAACCACAGGCGTTGCCCCTACGTTATTTGAAAACGAATTGTATCACAGAATAGGGAACCATCATCAATATGGCATTGTTTTATTTTGGTTACACTCAAATAACTTCCCCAAATCTATGCGCCTACTTGTGGAAGTTAATTCGTCCACGTTCCTAACCGTAAACAGTTTTCACGGTCAGGATTATTCCTGCGATCTGTAAAAGATTGACACGCAATTATGCCGGTGTTATGATTAGAAACGTGGACGAATTAACTTCCCCAAGTAGGCATCACAGCTTCAGGCCGCCTTTGTCCGATCTCAAATCCCAAACCTATTGAAATAGTACGCTATTCCATCAACTTTTGTGATATGAGATCAAACAAATTCGACCCAAATCTATGCGCCTACTTGTGGAAGTTAATTCGTCCACGTTCCTTATACAGAAATTTAAACAGAATGAGCACAACAAATAGGAGGATTTTATGTTTGGAATTGGCATGCCTGAACTTATAATAATACTTGTTATTATTCTAATTATATTTGGAGCCGGCAAACTTCCGGAAATCGGAGCAGGTGTAGGCAAAGCAATAAAGAATTTTAAAAGCGCAACAACCGATGCTGAAAAAAAAGAAGCTGACAAACTGGACAGTGGCGATAAAGGTGAAAAATCATAAAACTTCAATTTGTTTTACATTGATGATATTCCCGAACCAACCGCCCAGCACAACACTATTACTGTAATAATTGCACAACTTCCGGCAAGAATTTTGTGAAGCAGGCTTTCTTTAGTTTTTTCATTATAACCCATAAAAAATCCAAGAACAGCTCCTGCCAATATTCCAGCCCCGTGCCCCCAGTTATTGATG
Source organism: Desulfobacteraceae bacterium (assembly GCA_014237365.1). GTDB lineage: Bacteria > Desulfobacterota > Desulfobacteria > Desulfobacterales > ETH-SRB1 > B13-G4. Next base: position 973 of record JABZFQ010000283.1, read on the forward strand.
CCAGGCACAACAAAACCGAACAGCATAATTCCAAGCGCCCATCCTCCGATTTGCCTGTAAATGGCCTGCCCGTAAGTCCCGCCGCGGCTTTTGCCATAGTAAATCGCTGCCCCTATCAAACCGCATATGGCGGCAGAAGCACCTATGGTAAATGTAACACCGGCTAAATAAGAAATCCTGAAGCCGATAATTCCGCTTAGAGTATAGATGATAAACATCCGATAAACACCATATTCCCGACTGACCAGGGGTGCTATCTGGCTGAAGGCGAACACATTAAAAAAAATGTGCAATATTCCTCCATGAAGGTAATTGGCAGAAACTATTGTCCACCATCCGTGCATATTGTCAACTGGAATGGTCCCAGTTGCTCCCAGTAACAAAAGGCTTCTGTTTTCAGGAGACAGAATATAAAATGGATTAAACGAAATGCCCGGCAAATGGGAATTAAACAAAAGCGATATAATGTACATGCCTATGTTGGCATAGATTATCGCTTTGATGATCTGGTCGGTACTGCTAATTCCTTGGGTCCATAAATTATTTTTCCACCATGCACCTGGCTTTGATATGCTACAGTACGGGCAGCGAGATTCATCGGCACTTATCAGTTTTCGGCAGTTGGGGCAAATAATCGACTGTCTCTTGTGATTTGTCATGATTTGACTATAGCACTGCTTCGCATCATTGTAAAGAACGCTTATAAAGAAAAATTCTAAGGAAAATCTTGACAGCTATGAGTTGCTTTGTTATTTAAATAAATTTTTAATTCTTATAACATTTATTATTTTAATTTTATTCCTTGCTCTGAATTATTATTATTTCAGGGCTTAATATCCAAAAGGAGGTTTAATGCGAAGGTACGAAACATTTATAATTATTGATCCTGATTTTTCAGATGAAGAACGAAGCCCTGTTTTCGAAAAGGTAAAAGACTTAATCCAACAAGAGAAATGCCTTCTGATAATGCTTGATGAATGGGGGGACAGAAGGCTTGCATATGAAATCAAGAAAAAAGTTCGTGGATATTATGTTCGTTTAGACTATTGCGGAACAGGAAAACTCGTTAACGAAATGGAACGTTTTTTTCGAATTGATGACCGGGTCTTGAAGTATATGACAGTTTTACTTGACAAGGATGCAGATATAGAACTTATTAAAGAAGAGATGGCCAAGGCTGAAGTTAAAGAAACCGAGCCCGATCAAAATAAACCCAATATCGAGCAGGACGCCTCTGATATCAATGTTTCTGAAACGGCTGAGAATGAAACAACAAAAACAACGGAAAGTGAATAAACAGGAGAAAAAATGGCTGTTCCTTCAAATTCAAAAAGACATTCAAGAACTTCAGGTAAAAAAAGAATCTATCATCGCCGAAAAATATGCCGTTTCTGCGCAGATACAAGTCTTGCAATAAATTATAAGGAACCTAAAGCACTTAAATATTTTATTACTGAAAGAGGCAAAATTATCCCAAGACGTATATCCGGAACATGCGCTAAACATCAACGCTCTCTGACACATGCCATAAAGCGAGCTCGAACAATTGCACTTCTGCCTTACGTGGGGACTATTGACTATACATAAGCGCCCTGTACCGAGGAAAAGAAAATAGTGTCTCAAACTGTTCAAGGGAATATATCAAAGGATATAATAAGTGGTATAGCAATAATAGCGCTTATATTTACCGCTTCAACATATCTGCCGGTCATAGGTTTTTTCTTTTCTTTGTTTATCCCTCTGCCAATTCTCTTTTATCGCTCAAAACTCGGGAGAACAACAGGAATTATAGTCTATATCTTATCAATCATAATGATGGTTGTAATGACTGGCAGTCTATCATTAGATATATTTTTCTTTGCTGAGTTGCTGCTGCTGGGTTTTGTTCTTAGTGAACTAATTGAGTTGCGTTTATCAATCGAAAAAACAATTAGTTATGCGTGCGCCTCCGTTCTAATAACGGGAATTGTTATCTTGTTTTTTTACAGCAACTTATCAAACACTGGAATTTACACTCTAACATCTGAATATATATCACGAAATCTCAAGCTGACTATGATGATGTATGAGAGTATGGGGGTTCCGGAAGAAAGTATACATGTTATCTCGAATTCAATGGAAAAAATCCACTACGTACTGATACGAATTATTCCTGCTATGCTTATATCTTTAACCTTATTTGTGTCATGGGCCAGTCTGTTAATCGCAAAGCCCGTGCTTAAAGCTAAAAATATTTTTTTCCCTGATTTTGACTCTTTTAAATTATGGAAAGCACCGGAATTCATAGTTTGGATTTTTATAGGATGCGGCGTGATGCTTATTTTGCCGGAAAATTCTTTTAAAATTTTAGGATTAAACTTTTTGATTATACTTATGACAATATATTTTTTCCAAGGCATAGCAATAGTGTCCTTTTATTTTGAGAAAAAAAATGTTCCCCGTATATTCAGAATTTTCCTATATAGCATCCTTGCTTTGCAACAGTTGGTTCTGCTTTCTGTTATAGGGCTTGGCTTTTTTGACATGTGGCTTAATTTCAGAAAATTAGGTATAAAAAAAGAAAGTTAAAACTAAAATATCAGGTAGCCGTTCACGGCTTACAGTTATCGGTTCACGGTTGAAAAAACAGAAGGTTTATAAATATTGCACAAGGATCGGTTGCGGAGCTGAGAACACAGATTTATATTTCACGAGAGGTTAATATATTTTCTGATTTAGATGCTAAGGAACGTGGACGAAATAAGTTCCCCAACTATGCATCACAGATTCAGGCCATTTTTGCCCGATCTCAAATCCCAAAATTATTGAAATAGCTCGCTATTCCTTCAACTTTTGTGATC
>JABZFQ010000210.1 GCA_014237365.1 Desulfobacteraceae bacterium
TCTATCTTAAGTGATGAAAACCATCTGAAATTTTTCTGATCAGGAGCCATGTTCAGAAGAACATTGCCGTTTTCCACGCGAATATCAGATGTAACTGATTCTCCTGCAAGCAAAGGCACAGACAGTGCAATTGCAGAACCAGCAGGTGTTACCCTGCTGACAATGGTTTCTATCTGCCAGTCTAAATCCAAATGAAAAATTCTTGTAATTTTGACAAATGGCGGCAGTAGCCCGGGCTCAAATGTTTCGGATACCGCAGTTTTATCGTCATTGTCAGTGCGAATCCTGGTGAACTGAAGCTGTGTATCTGCGACCCCGTTATCATACAATCCATCTACGGACCAGCCTTCTGAACTGATTTCAACATAAAGGGGTTTTAATGGCAATTGCAGCCAGACAACATCCCTTTGAGGCAAAGTTCCTTTTATATCTATTTGATGTATGCCTTCAGGGATTTTGAGCCATAGATATCCTGTAGATGATTCGCGATACAGGCCGGAAACCGGCTTTCCATCTATCAGCACAATCTGAGGCAGCCAATGCTGAACAGATCCCGGAAGAGGAACAGCCGTATCAGGATATAAACTATGGAACTCTATCCTTATATCAAGCTGGTTTCCGGTTATTCGCACTTTCATCCGCGGGCTTGACGCACAGTTTGGAGCACACGGAGGCTTATCTTTTTCTGTCAGTTTTAATTTCAGCTCATTCAGCAATTTTTCCGGCGGAAAAGAGTTGTCTGCGTGAGCCTGGCAAACAATAACGCTAAGAAACAATACAGCTATAATTGAAAAAATGCTGTTTTTTATGCTTGAAAAACTAAATCCGCTGTTCTTTGCATAAACAGCCCCGGATAAGCAGTATATCAGGATAGCAAGAAGGATTACGCGCAATACCGCAAAAACAAGATTCATAAAAGGTGAAATAAAGACAAATGAAATTTCCTGATTTTTTTCCACAGGTCCGTTCCAGGAAAAATTAATTTGTCGCCATTGCCAGTTTGGAATACCTGGACCTGTTTGAATCTTTGCATTTGGATCAAGTCGTTTTATCTTTAGCTGTGATGCCTGCTGGTTGTATGAATAATCAATATCTTCAGATACTGCTTCTTCCTTCATGCGTTGTTGCAGGCTTTGAATAGTTTTTGGCAGCGTAGATGACAGTCGTGTTTTTTTGCCATAGCCTTTGTCTTCATCTCTTGCAACTTTTCCTGCAGTTGCCCATTGTTGTGTCTGCTGCATTCCGATTTGCTGCCACGGTCTTTCAAGTTGCGGATAAATACCTGTCCTGATCTGATTAACCATAAACGGAAGGCTTATAAATATTAAACATGCTAAGCAAATCATTCGATAATTATTTATCATTGAACTGATTTTACCTTTAGGAACAACGCGAAGAAGAGCTATCGCTGTAAGCAGATTCAGCCAGACCCAGCGGGGGGCATCAATTTCGTGATTTAATAAAACCATTGCTGCCAGAGCTATTATTCCCCATGGCCAGGAATAAAGTCTTGCCACTGCAAGCGAAATTATCAAAACTAGAAACATATCCAGCAGTGTCCATTGTTTCAGCCATGTTTGCCTGATATGATCAATTCCAGTTGCATCAAAAAGAGTCCAGCCCGGGGGAAGATTGACAATACCCTTAACAGAATGAAAATCTCTATCCCAACCCACAGCCGGAATATTATCCGCATCTTCAAGCCTGCTTTCAGCTTCAAGCCTGACATTACCATAACGCATTTCCACACCAGCCTTATCCGAACCTTTAAGACGGGTAATAAATTGTTCCCTGCCTTGAACCGTAACACGCCCAAGTTCAACAGGAGGAGTCATTTCCAGACGCCAGCCAGTAGTCATTGAACCGGTTATACTGTCACGTATAGAATAACCTTTTCCATCAAAATCCAGCCATAATATGCGGTGCAGATTCAATTGATCCGGAGCAGGCAGAGGATCCCCTCTTTTTTTCTCGACAAAACGCATTGTATTATCAGGATACATCAGGTATGCGGAAAATTTCTTCCATCTCTCAGGGATTGTGGTTTGCTGTGGATCAATTTGCGCTGCGCCTTCAATTGAAACTATCCGAAGATGATTTTTTGCCTCAAACACCCAGACTTCTTCATCAACGTTAAACCCAATGGAAGGATCAAAGTGTAATTCGTTAACATGTCCTTTATGTCTTGAAGTTATTTCAATTGTCCATTTACCGGGTCTTGCCTGTAATATAAGGTTTCCATCGGCTTCTATTTTTGCAGGCAGATCACTTTTGAGTCTCATTGGTATAAAATTATCCACAACTGCTTTTCCGAGTTTGACCTCCCTGTGCTTTCCCGAAACATACAAATCAACCTTTGTTACCTGTAATAGGGGAATTTCGTCCCTAATAAGACGATAAACTTTTACCTGAAGTTTATCTTCTTTTTCCCCTGCTTTTTTATTTTTTCCGCCCTGTTTGAGCCAGAGCTTTCCCTGGTTATCCATATTTGGGAAGGGAATTTTTTTTCCTTTAATTGCAAGTTTCAACAGCCCTGTATGTTCAGGTATTTTTATCCACTCAGGAATATGGTCAAATTGAAATTTGCCGCTTATTGTATATTCCCCGGGCTCTTTTATAAAAACAACCGGCGAACCTTTTCTTTTGCCGACAGGCTGTTTTTTCCCGTTGATTTCAACATCCTGGGGCCAGAATTTATTGTTTCCTGGAAGTGTGATCCGGATTTCATCAGAAAACACTTCCCATTTTTGGGAAAACTCTGCGCTGTTTTTTTGAAATGTCAGATTCAACTCTGACGGCCAAATGCAAATAGTTTTTGAAAGGTCGTTGTATGCAAATGGGCACACAACATCTTTATCGCCATGCAGTACCCAGCTAATCCATGGTTTTAAAGGCTCGGGCACATCTTCCTTTGAAATTGGTTCTGCAAAAACGCTGCACGCATAAAACAGCCCTAATAAAATATAAACAAATTTTTTCATTTTTATCACCAGTGGGTTTCCTGTTTTATTTTGTTGAGGAAGCTTGAGCTGATCTGCAATGTTAAATGGAGAAACACCACCTACAATCAGTTTGGTGATTCGGAAACAGAGCTATTGATGTTCATGGCCAGCGAAAAATTGCAAGTTATGGCCTTTCGAGGTATAAACATCCTGCTTGTTTTCTGACAAAATGCCAAAATCTATATGTCCGGCAACTGTCTCAATCCAACAAGTTTGAGTAAACCGTCAAGATCATCTCTTGTTGACCAAAGCACACCCTTTTCAAACATCAATGCCCTTGCTTCTTTAGTAAAACCATCATGGGCAAAAAACCAAACTCTCATTATTTCAAGACCTTCTCCTTCCGCCTCCTTCAAAGCCTCGGCTTTTCGGAGAAGTGATTCCACCTCAATATGGCCTGCTTTCCGGCCATGCCACCACTTGCTTTCACATATCCAGTGCTCTTTTGCCGCTGCTGCTTCAACATCAATTTCCATCTCTTTTGCTGCTCCAAGTCTGGTTCGATGCCTTATATATATGAAACGCCATGGCAATGTTATATCCTTATTGCTGTGAAAAAATATGCCTGGGAGGGTTTTGCGCTGCCCATTCCACAAAACCTGCGCCATGTATACTTCAGAGAGATATCCAAGATGGTCATGGACGCGGTGTTGAAGAGTCTGATAATGCCGGACAAGTTCTTTTTGCACCCTGGCACGGTCATGACCCTCTACCTCGATTCTCCCCCATACCTTTAAAAACTCAAGTAATATCGGATCCTCTATCTTTCTGAACCAGCCTCCAAGTTCCATATATTGGAGAAG
>JABZFQ010000196.1 GCA_014237365.1 Desulfobacteraceae bacterium
CGGTAAATCCCCTGTCGAAGCATTAATACGCCTCCGATCAAACTGCCTATTATGGTGGCCCAAAAACCGAACAGTTTGACGACCGCGCCTATTTCTGTTTTTGAAAAGCCTATGTCAAGATAGAACGGCGTAGTCATAGCGCTTGCCATGGTATCGCCTATCTTATAAAAAAGAATGAAGGCCAGTATCCACAAGGCTCCCTTTCGGCTAAAGTAATCTATCAGTGGATATAGAAGCGCTTCTTTTAAGCTTTCAGGAGTTCCGGCAGTGCTCTCGGGTTCTGGAGCAAAAAACGTCGTTAAAACGCCGGGAAGCATACAGGCAGCCATTATCAGATAAACCGTGAAAAAACTTACGTGATCAGCCAAAATAAGACCGCCGCCGGAAGCCAGCAACATTCCTACCCTGTATCCGTTTATATAAAAAGAAGAACCAAGTCCCAGTTCCTCATCCGGGAGATCTTCTCTTCTGTAGGCATCCACAACAATATCCTGTGATGCACTAAAAAAGGTCACAAGCAATGCAGCAAATGCCACCATCCAGGGGTGACCCCCTGGATCAGTCAGCCCCAGACCTATAATTGAAAAAAATAGAAATAGCTGGGCTATTAGAAGCCAGCCTCGTCTGCGTCCCAGAAAAGAAAGAGTATAACGGTCCATAAAAGGAGCCCACAGAAACTTCAGAGTATAGGGAAGGCCGACCAGAGTCATAAGACCGATCACCGTTAGATCAACCCCTTCTTCCCTCATCCACGCCTGCAAAACAGTTATTGTCAGAAGAAGAGGCAGGCCGCAGCTAAAGCCCATAAGAAGCGCCACAATCATGCGACCGCTGTATATTACTTTAAGAATTGATTTCCGGCTTTTTGGCTGCACCATTCCTCACAATTTTTCATAAACAGGCATATGCTGTTTGATCCAAATCATAACCTTGTCAAATTCACCGCAAAGTTCTCGGAGGGCCTTTCCTCTGTGGCTTACATGGCTTTTTTCTTCTCTGGTTAACTCAGCAAAGGTTTTATTCAAAGGTGGATAATAGAAGACCGGGTCATATCCGAATCCATTTGATCCGGAGGGCTGTTCGGCAATCAATCCTTCGCAACGAGCTTCATATGTCAGGGCGGGTCCTGTTGGAACCGCAATGGAAATTACGCATTCAAATGCTGCTTTGCAGTTGGTTTTTCCTTTCATTTCTTGCAAAAGCTTTTGACATCTTTGTTCATTTGTTGCATTTTTACCTGCATAGCGAGCAGAAAGAACCCCAGGAGCACCATCAAGCGCTTCTACTAAAAGCCCTGAATCATCTGCAAGGGCCGGCAATCCTAAAACTCTTGCTGTAAAACTCGCTTTTTTGTATGCATTTTCATCAAAGGTATCTCCATCCTCGTCAACATGCGGTATGGGACCAAAATCATCCAACCCTTTGATTTCAACGGGAAAGCCTTTTAAAAGATCACTGATTTCAGATTTTTTGCCTTTGTTTCGTGTAGCAATAACAATTGTAATTTTATCTTGCATGTCAACCTCTTATCCTAATTTAGGGTTCGGTAAAAAATAACTTGATAGAATTTGCGCCCAAATTTGCCGTAGATTTAATTGATCTTTATCCGCAAAACCGGAGGAATAGCGAGCTATTTCGAGGACTTTTGCGGATAAAGATCAATTGAAGATATGGTGAAGTTGGGATGCAAAAATGTCAAGTTATTTTTTATCGAACCCTAAGTATAACTATTTTTAATTGATATCAATACCCATAGCGACTGAAATATATAGACTTTCAGATAAGGAACGGGGACGAAATAATGTAGTAGCGGTTTCAACCGCGACCTATTGTGGCAAATTACCGACAGATGTACAACCACCCAAATATGATCGGGGTTAAAATCCCTCCTACAGGCTGCAAAAAAGAAATGACTGTAACCAAAATAGAACAATGCCACCTTGATGAACCCAGAATTTTCTGGATTAAAGGATAGATAAAATTCAACTATTTGTAGTAAAAACAATAGGTAATATTCTTTTATTCCTGTTAATGCTGATTCGAACAATTGACAAAAAACGATAACTTTGTTCTATTTTGGTTACACTCAAATTAATTATCTGAAAGTCTATATATTTAAATCATGGTTATTTTTTTGTAAAGATTTTTAATCCGCAGATTACGCAGATTTTTCTGCTATTAAGAACAAAGGGCGAACACAAAAACAAAGGGCGAACGAACACAAGAACAAATTAAAAGATGATAAAAAAAACTCCGATCGTCTGTATTGTAGGAAAATCCGAATCAGGCAAAACTACACTAATAGAAAAACTTATTCCTGAGCTTAAAAAGCGGGGATACAGTATAGGAAGTATAAAACACTCCTGTCAGAGATTTGATATCGACAAAAAAGGAAAAGACAGTTGGCGCCACAGAAAAGCAGGTGCAGATATTGTAGTTATTGCATCCACAGATAAAATTGCCATGATAAAGGATAATGATTGTGAATCACTCGACTGCCTCAAAAAATACTTCAATGGCCTTGATCTTGTTATAGCCGAAGGCTTTAATAAAGAAAATATACCTAAAATTGAGATCGTTCGTAAAGCAAGCGGAAAAGAGCCTCTTTGTATATACGATAGCAAACTTATAGCACTTGTTACAGATGCAGAAATAGTCCATGAAGTTCCAGGATTTGGCCTTGATGAAATTGATAAACTGGCTGATTTTTTAGAAAGGAAATATTTGTGACCAGAGATGACTTTAACTATCTGAAAACATGGTTTACAGAATATGTATCTAATTTCTATTCTGATGATCCTGATTATAACTACCTGATAAGGCTAAAAGATGAACATACAATTCGTGTGTGCTGCAATATAGCCATGCTTGGTAAAGAGTTAGGTCTTTCAGATCAAGATATGATTCTGGCGGAGACAATTGCTTTATTTCACGACATCGGAAGGTTTAAGCAGTATAAAACTTATCGTACGTTCAATGACTTCGTTTCTGAAAACCATGCCAGGCTTGGTTTGCGCCAAATGGCTATTCACAGAATTCTGTCAGTCTGCACAACTGCTGAGAAGCGTTTAATCACAAGAGCCATAGCATATCACAACGCAATAACCCTGCCTGTAAATGAAAATGGTAACACCTTGTTTTTTATGCGACTTATTCGAGATGCCGATAAACTGGACATCTGGAAGCTGTTTATTGATTACTGCAACGAGCGTGAAAAAAAGCATAGCTCGGCTATAGAACTTGGCCTGCCTGACGATCCTATATATTCGCAAAGGGTTATAGAAAGCCTTAAGCAGCAAAGACTTGTCCTAATGCAGGATTTAAAAACCCTTAACGACTTTAAATTATTACAAATAGGCTGGGTTTATGATTTAAATTTTGTTCCCTCTTTCCAGACCGTTCAAAACAGAAAATATATAGAAAAACTCGAAAAAACTCTGCCGCAATCAAAAGAAATTAAAGAAGCTGTTCAACATGCACATGACCACATAAATTCCTTTATCAGAGATCACGGCAAATAGCAATTTTAGCATTTAACTATCTGAAATTATTATATGGAACGTGGACAAAATAACTTCCCAAATCTATGCGCCTACTTGGGGAAGTTATTTGAGTGTAAGCAAAATAGAACAAAGTTATTGATTTTCGGGGATGGTTCCCCGCTCTGTGATATATGCTATATATTGGTGGAATGTGCAAAACGATTCGAACCTCCGGAAAATCCGGCCCAATGTATTCGGCAATATCCCGTAGGGGCAGGCCCCTGTGCCTGCCCTGACAATATGCAACCACAGGGCGA
>JABZFQ010000064.1 GCA_014237365.1 Desulfobacteraceae bacterium
AGGCGCATAGATTTGGGTCAAATTTGTTCGATCTCAAATCACAAAAGTTGATGGAATAGCGGGCTATTTTGATATTTTTGTGATTTGAGATCGGGCAAAGGTGGCCTGAAGCTGTGATGCATAGTTGGGGAAATTATTTCGTCCCCGTTCCTTATTGTTGCCTGTAAGAATTGACAAACCGTATGCTACAGCTGTGGCGCCAATTAATGCGTCAGCTAATTGCAACGAATGGCTTAAAAAATGTTGTTCAACGTAGAACATGGCTTTAGAAGATATCTCTTCGGAAATATATAGTACTTTAGCATCCCAGGAATGAATAGACTTGCGGAGACTATTTAATTCTTTCTTATTTCTCATTCCCTGAACTAATTCGATATATGTAACAACTGAAATGAAAAAATTATTGGCCATCTTAATAGCCTTATATGCTTTTTCATTTCCTTTTATGTACCAAATAAGGACATCTGTATCGATAATCATTTTAGAATCAAAATGGATTTTATACCAACCCCATTTCCGGTTCACTGCCGCACCCAAACTGATTAACGAAAAAGCATCTCTTCATCAAAGGGCACATGATCACGCATAACGTAATAGGATGCCCTGGATATCTTGTTGCTCAATGCCTTGATTGCAACGATACCATTGGTTTTGGCTTTTCTGCGTTGATAAAAGCTTTGTGCCTTTGCGCAATACCTGATAGCAAAGTTGGTTGCCTCCACATATGCCCAGGATAAATATTTATTACCGTTTTTTTTGTTGTTCTCACCTTTCTTTTTGCCATTGGAAATCCGGCTGCTGCCTACACACCGACAATAGGAAGAATAATTTCCAACTTGCACAAACCGATTTAAATCTCCTACTTCCAACATTATGGTAAGTCCAAGAATGTTTCCAATCCCGGGAATTGTCAGCAGCATCTCAAATTCTTTGCGCAGCTTGACCTGAGACTTTACTTTCTTTTCAATATCCTTAATTATCTTCTTTAAAAACTGAATAGTTGCTATATTATTTTGGGCTATAAAGACCAGATTGGAAGAATCAAACATTCCTTCAACTTCTTCTTCCTTTAGCTTTTTAATCGCATTGCCCGACATCTTAAAACCAAGATTCCTTGTTATCATACTTTGAAGACTCAAAATGTGAGACGTCCTGTGCCGAACAAATAAAAGCCTTCTGCGCAACATATCCCTTATAGGCCGCTCGTCTTTAGGATAAATGTACCCTTCAGGCAATATGTTTAGACGTCTCATATGCGCTAGCCAAAACGCATCCGATTTATCATCAGTATGTTTCAGACCTTCGTATTGCTTAATCGCTGCCGGATTAGCCAGATGCAACTTGTACCCATGCTCCTGCAAACCGTCTACCAACCAGTACCAGTTGTATGTTGATTCTACGACTACACCTTGCAGTGTATCCCTAAATGGTTCCAGCGCCATCAAAACTCTATCCAATTCGTTTGGTATCCGTTTCCCATAAAGTCTCTGATCTTGCTCATTGATAATACCAATGTAATTATTACTTGAATGCAAATCGATCCCAGCGTATGTTTTCATATGACACCTCCTATATCCTATTAAATTAATGTTACGTACTTACGTACTGGTACCATAGCATTTTTTGCTATGCTTAGGGAGGTGTCATTTTTTCAAGCGCATCAGGCTGTAGTGACATTTAGCGAAGCGATCCGAAGGAAAATGTCACGCTTGAAGCGCAATACTTCTTCTACGACATTGCAAAATCTTTCTACTCTTTTGATTTATGCTCAGCCCTTTATATGATTATCAAGTCTATGGTTGACCCTTGCTCAAAATTAATAAGGGTCAAAAGTAGACTTGACCCCTTTTCAAAGGCAGACTTGACTGGTGTGGATCAGTAAAATGCTGATCACGAACCTATATAAAAGAAATAACGGGAGCGAAAAAAGGTGACAATAAAGCGAGGCTGTGCTGGTGCGAAAGTAAGAGGACAAGCGAAAAAAAGATGTATTTTTTTGTAGGGAGAGGTGTTTTTTCTCTTGACAGGCCCTTTAATGGGTGACCACATTTTTACTATCTTCGCCAAGTAGCTCGTAAGGAAAAGGATGCCGAACGAAAGTCCCGGATTTCGGAAATGTCCCAGGAATTGCTATCAATTTTAACCCAACAAGATGGGCCTTTTTCTGAATATACCGAAAATGATATCAAAATACTTGAAAAGGCAGCCGAAGAATGTGCTCAGATATTTCAGAGATCCAGTTCGTGCGTAGAAGGAAGAAACGCACAACTGTCACTGCGCCATCACGGAATACATAAGTTAAGTGATCGCAGCTTGAAAGCCCAAACGATTGTCCACAATTACTATAGAAGAAATCGGGATGGCACAACACCGGCGGAAAGATTTTTTGAAGCCAAACATATTGATTTATTTGAGTGGCTCTTGGAGAAAATGGATTATCCAGCACGGCCACAACACCGCCTGAGAAAGGCGGCTTAGGCAAAATGGCCGAAGTTAGAACCAACCGCTGTTTTTTTATTGACCACCTATTCAATGGGACTTCGTTTAGAAGAAGCCTTATCTCTTCAAGTCGCTGATATTGATACCGGGTACAATCGGGTTCATATCCGCAGGGGCAAAGGACATAAAGATCGGCTGGTACCATTGCCTGATCTCACTTTACTGGGATTGCGTGCACTCTGGAGTAAGCATCGTCATCCAAATTTGATATTTCCTAATGCCAAAGGCTCTCTTGAAACAATTCAACGGGCAACAACTCATATGGATAAAGGAGGTGCACAAAAAGCTATGAAAATAGTGGTCACAGAATGTGGCATTAAAAAAAAGTCTCTATACACTTCCTTCGCCACAGTTTTGCCACTCATCTCCTTGAACGCGGCTTAAGCCTTCGTCATATTCAAGCACTACTCGGCCATGCCAGTCCTGCAACAACAGCACGTTATACTCATCTGACTGATGTCACTGAAAAAGACAGCAGGATTACCATTAATGAGCTGATTAACACACTTCATGTCGACTTAAGGAGGGTGTAATCATGGAAATGGCCTCTATTATTCATCAATATTACAATGCATTTATGATCATGTATGCTGATACTGCATTGCCTGGTCATCTGAAGGCAATGAATGCCATTTGTAGTTGCCGTACACCTGATTCCGGGTAGTCCCTGCAAAACAGTGCGGGTCAATAATTTCAATAGGTTACACATCATGACTCAGACAGCACATGGCGAAAAATCAGGTGTTTGCAAAGCAAGAGAGGATGGTATTTCCAAACCTGCATTGCTTTGTGGAGACTACCTGATTCCGGAGAACTTTATGTGCAGTGTCCTGACTGTAGTCACGCGGAATGGCGACCTCTATCTTGTGGACACCGTAGTTGCCCGAAATGTCAGAACCATGCAGTTAGTCAATGGATTGACCGGCAACAGGCCAAGTTGCTGCCTGTCCTTTATTTTATGGTTACTTTTACATTGCCATATGAACTAAGATCATTGACCTGGCACCATCAGAAAACGGTGTATTCTATTTTTTTTCACTTGTGTTGCCGGCACACGGCCACCAACATAAGGCTGGACAGTCTGTAAATTCAATTAGTTAGCAATTCTTCAGATTTTGCTTGATTGTGGAATTGCCATAGAGCCAAAATAGCGAAAAGTGTCCCGCTTTAAGTTGGTGCGCCAAGCGAAGCTTGGTGCTTCTTGCAGGGTGAAAGTCCCTGTCGGGTAAGGTTTAGCCAACCGCCCGTATTGAGTGTTGCGTGATTGGG
>JABZFQ010000045.1 GCA_014237365.1 Desulfobacteraceae bacterium
TGATCTCAGATCACAAAAGTTGATGGAATAGCTTACCTATTTCAATATTTTTGGGATTTGAGATCGAACAAAGGCGGCCTGAAGCTGTGATGCATAGTTGTGGAAGTTGTTTCGTCCACATTCCTTAATTATTAAAAAGGTTCTAATTGAACAAACTTGCCGGCTTATATGTGCATATCCCTTTTTGCAGAAAAAAATGCCCTTACTGTGACTTTTATTCCATAACAGACCAGTCCCTTAAACAGCTATTTGTCGAGGCATTGATCCGGGAGATGCAAATGGTCTCAAGCCATCCTTTACTATTTGATACCCTGTATTTCGGAGGCGGCACACCCTCGGTTTTAAAACCGGAAAATATCGGCAGGATTATTAAAACCGCAAACGGATTATTTAATATATCTACTGACACTGAAATAACCATAGAAGTCAACCCTGGCACTGTTACGCCTGAAAAGCTTACGGAATACAAAAATATCGGCATTAATCGTATAAGCATAGGGGTGCAGTCTTTTAATGATAAAATTCTTAACTTTCTGGGCAGAATTCATTCAACTAATGATGCAGCTCTAACAATAAGAAGGGCACGAAAAGCAGGGTTTGATAATATTGGAATTGATCTTATTTACGGCATTCCTGGTCAGACAAAAAAAACATGGCTTTCCGATCTTCGAAAAGTCGTTGAATTTGAGCCCGAACACCTGTCCTGCTACATGCTTACATATGAAAAAGGCACTCCATTGAACAGAGAGCGACAGCAAGGCAAGTTTAAACCCGTGGCCGGCTCTCTGTTAGCCGAGTTTTTTGAAACAACAATGGAATATTTAACTGCTCATGGTTATGTTCAGTATGAAATATCAAACTTTGCAAAAAATGCTTCCAAAATATCCAGACATAACTTTAAGTACTGGATATTCTCGCCATACCTGGGGTTTGGACCATCCGCCCATTCATTTATAGAACCACGGCGCTACTGGAACTGCCGTAGCGTAAAAAAATATATAGAAAATATAAAAGAGGGCAGGCTGCCTATAGAAAAAAAAGAGATTTTAAGCAAAAAGCAGCGCATGATGGAGATGGTTTATCTTGGGCTGAGGAAGACTGATGGGATAGACATTGATGCTATTAATAAAAACCTTGGTATAAACTTTCACCAGATGTTTGCAGAGAAGATAAAGCAGCTTGAGGAAGATGGGTATATTCTTCGCATTCAGTCCGGAACCCACTGTGCTCTTTCAAGAAAGGGGATGCTTTTTTTGGACAGCATAGCTCCCATGTTGATGATTGAAAATTGGGGATGATTCCCTACGCTGTGATATATACGAGATATTTGTGGGGACCATATTTGAATTTTTGTATTGCACCCTTTGTATGTTGTTTGCTGGATTGTTCCAACAGGATGCATGGCAGCAACTCAACCAAGGCAATTATGCTGTCATTATAATCCACAAATAACTCATTCAGCTATCACATAATAGCCGTAGTTTCGCACTTTGAACTCAAGAAAAAATTTACTATTTTCTTATTATTCAATGAAATCAACTCATTACAAAAAAAGGCTGTTTTTGAATAATTTTTAACTCCCCGATACCATTGATAAAATTTTTGGGGAGGCAAATGTAGTACCTGTACAGACGCCCCCGATGTTGAATTTATTTCTTGACAATGCCTCAATTTTCGGTATCCTGAAAAAATTGGGAGAACAAAAATGTTTTTCAGAAACAATCGCTCAAAGAATTCTAAACTGCCCGTATTGCAATTGGTTGAAAATATTCGAACTGCCCGAGGCCCGAGAGTTCGTATCGTGGTATCTTTGGGTACCAAGTTTAAAATTCCTAAGTCGGACAGGAGTGCGGTTGCACGTATTGTTAAAGAGAGGCTTTCCGGTCAGCTGTCATTATTCTCATACGATGCGCAGCTGGTTGGGCATGCGGACTATATCGTAAAAAAGATACAGACTGAAGGAAAATGGGATTCGGCGCGGCAGCGAGTGTCTGAATTCAAGGAGTCCGGTCGGCAAACAGCGGAGATTTTTGTTGAGGATGTAGAACATGGATATACCAGGGAATTGGGACCGATATTGATTGGCGATACATTTTGGAACCGTTTGAATTTTCCTTCAATATTGCGTGAATATAAGTTTCGGGAGAGCGAGATAAAGACAGCAGAGATTGCGGTATTGAATCGTTTAATTTCCCAAGACAGTGAGAATGGGATTATTCCCTGGCTATGGACGGTAGCCATTGATGAATTGCTTGGTATTGATTTTATGCAATTTGGCCATGACCGATTTTATCGCATATCGGATAAGTTATTGAAGTATCAATCGTATATAGAAGAAGAGTTGTATCAGCGGGAAAAAGACCTGTTCAGTCTTGAGGATTGCATATTTTTATATGATTTGACGAATACCTATTTCGAGGGTGTATGCGCAAGGAATCCGAAAGCGAAATATAGCAAGAATCAAAAAGAGAAGCGAAGTGACTGTCCGCAGGTAGTGGTAGCGCTTGTATTGGATGGTGATGGTTTTATTAGACGTCATCGTGTTTTCGAGGGAAAGATGTCGGATTCAAAGTCGTTAGACCATATTGTGGAAGAATTGGAAAAAGAGTTTTCAGATAAATCAATGCCCACGATTATTTTTGACAGAGGGATGGTGACGGAAGAAAACATCGAACTTTTAAAGAGCTATGGGAATTTGAAGTACATTGTAATGTGCCGCAGTAACGAAGAAAAGCAGTTTATAGGCACATTCCAAAGGGAAGAGTTCCATATTGTAGAAGGCAGAGACCCAAAAAAGAAAGTGGAAGTAATGATAAAACCGTCAGCCGATATCGTTTATTTGTTGTGCAAAAGTGAAGGACGCAAAAATAAAGAGCAAGCGATGCGCAATAATCGTGAAAAAAAGCTGGAAAAGCAACTGACAAATTTGCAGAATCAAATTCAAAAGGGGAGAGAAAATAATCCTGTCAAAATCGAACAAAGAATCGGTCGTATTAAAGAGCGATTTGGTAAGGTGTCGCAATATTATGCGATCACATATACCCATCAAGAATTTTCATATACACTTCCTGAAGATGTAAAAATTTCCAAAAGAATTTCAAATTCTCTTGTGAAGCTAAAAGAAAAAGCAGACGGCAATACAATCACCTTTCCAGCACTTGAAAAAAAACTGGCCGTTATACAAGAGAAATATGCCTTTGATTTTGACAAAATCAAGATGCACTTAATTGCACCAGCGTTAATATGGGGGCCCATTGAGGAGATTCGTGAAAAAGAAGCGGGCTTGGATGGAAATTATCTTTTGAAGACAAACCGAACAGACTTAAATGCCGACGAAATATGGAAGTTGTACGTGACACTGACCCGGATAGAAAACGCATTTGGGGATTTAAAGTCGTATCTTGGCTTACGCCCGAATCGACATCACAGAGAAGACCGTGTCGATGGGCACATATTTATCACAATCCTCGCGTATCACCTGCTTCATTCGATCGAATATATGTTACGAGTAAAGGGCGTACATTCCCGCTGGGCAACAATAAAACGCGTGGTGAGTACACATAATTATTCGACCGTTCAGCTGCCGACAACAGCTGGTCCGGTAATCAATATCAGAAAGCCCGATATAGCCGAAGGCATCCATATGGAAATTTATGATAAGTTGGATGTAGGTTACAAACATTTGCCGGTAAGACGCAACCTCGCCTGATAGAAAAAAGTAAGGCGAGTGTGTAGTACCTGTGTCTGTAACGACGCTATCATTGTTCATAGAACTATCCAAAGGGGTCAACGAAATTGAAAAACAGCAGCTCGTTGTCAATAATTTGAATAAGGAACAACAAATTATTGAATCTGCAACAAGCAGATATAAAGAAGTACTTAACAAGTTGTCAAAGATCGTACATCCTTTTGATATTACTAATATATCGAAACAAACATCAGCTCAAGTTCAAATCCTTCTGATGGAACTTCCGGAAATCATCGAACTAATACTTAGTGAATGCGGCATTATTGATAAAAAAGATCGCCTTGGCAAATTTGCAGCAATTCCCGACGCAAGGCATTTTTAAGCAGATATTCTCATTAGCATCCGAATTGCCAGTTAACTTATGTAAAAAGATACTTCAAAAAGCGAAAATAAGCCATAAATGCTGTCTGAA
>JABZFQ010000236.1 GCA_014237365.1 Desulfobacteraceae bacterium
GATCACAAAAGTTGATGGAATAGCGAGCTATTTCAATATTTTTGGGATTTGAGATCAAATAAAGGCGGCCTGAAGCTGTGATGCATAGTTGGGGAAGTTATTTCGTCCACGTTCCTAAGGACTCGCCCAAAGGAATAGAGACGTTATTTCGTTCACGTTCCTAATTTTTTCATCATTGCTATCTCATCACAGTCGGGGAACTTAACACACAGTAAACAATCTCCCCATATCTTGAGAGGAAGCTCTGATCTGGGTATTTTTATAAAACCGTATTTCTCAAAAAATTCCGGCAGGTAGGTAAGTGTAAATACTTTTTTTATATTAAAAGATTTGGCCTCGGCAAGAGCTGCCTCAGCCAGTTTTGAACCGATTTTCCTCCCCAGATACTCAGGATGCACTGCAAGTGATCGTATTTCTGCAAGATACTCCCAGCAAAACTGCAAGGCACAGCAACCCAATACCCTTTCTTCACCTTCATTATTATCCGCATATACAGAGAAATCCCTTAAATGGTCATAAAGTTCACTAAGGGGGCGAGGAAGAAGCTCGCCTTTTTTGCCATAGTCCTGAAGAAGACCATGAATCGCTTTTATATCCTTTATATTTGCTTTCCTGATCATAGAGTTCACCGATGACTGATAAATACCAAAAAATACGTTAGAGATAAAAGTTTCCCAAATGACTTAATGTCTTGTAATTGTTTAAATTAACACGCAGAAGGCGTACCAAGTTCATGGTTCATGGAATGCTGCCATTTTATGTATTCCTTAAAACATCGATACATAAGAGGGCAAACTCTAAGTATCTTTGGCTTATCAATTAGCACGCCGAAGGCGTACCACCAATATTCACTTTTCAATAGTCAATTTTCAATCTTAAGCTTAACCAATTAAAATTATAGCACAATGATCCATTTGGGAAACTTTTATTTAGAGACTAATCAGGCGACACCCCTATTGCAAAGCAATGCAGATTTGGAAATACCGCACTGTTTTGCAGAGACTACCAGTAGTCTTAAGCCATTCTTTCAATTTCCTTTAACTTTTTATCAAGCTTTTTTTCAGAAACAGAAAAGGCGGTCTTAAGTTCCTGGGCAAAAATAGATACTTTGTATTCTTCGATCAGCCAGAAGTATTCCTCAATTGCCTGCTTTTTTTCTTCCGATACTGAAGAAGAAAGCTTTTTTAACATTTCATTAAGTCCGTCAATATAAGTTTTAAGTTTTTTTGCTTTTAACTCATCCTTTTCAAAATTTACGGACGCTCTTTGTGCCCGAATACCAATTGCCTTGATATATCTTGTAATATGGGTCAGCCTCTCATTGTTGTATAAATCCATAAATCTTTCAGGAACAAGCCTTGACAGTTCGTTTCTCAGGCCATTAAAAAACTGCGCAGTATTTCCGCCCTGTTTGCTTGTATTTTCTAAATTGCAGATAGTTAATCTTGTTTCATGATAGACTTCAAGAACCGGTAATATTTTGTTTATTAACTCTTGCCCTTTTTTAAGTATGTATGGTCCTGTTGGGCTGGCATATGAGTAAAACTCATCTTTTGCTCTTATGTTTCTGCTAAATAATCTGTTAATAGTACTATTGTAAAGCCTTTGCTCAAAAATCTTCGCCCCTCCAAAATAGTTGGTTATCTTTTTTTTGTCTTTTGGCAGGATCAGGCTCTTTTTTAAAAACTGCAGATCTTTTGAAAAATATATGCTAAAAAGTGCTGCAACGCCCTTTTCATGAGATATTATGGCTTCGTGTCTTTTCCGGAAAAGCCTCAACTTTATGCTTTTATTATCTTTTTTTTCTAATTCAAGGCCGGGATATACAACCCATTTTGTGCCGTGTTTCCCTGATATGGTGATGATGTCGGGCAAATCGCCAAAGTCCCATTTTGTTATGTTTATTATTTCCCGTTCTTTTTTTGCGCATTCAAATTCGTCGATTTTATCCTGATCTGCCATGCTTAATATATTTCGGTTCAGAATAGTCTTGTTTCTGCCGGAAGAGATGACCTCGCCTTTTGGATCAGTAATAGATACCCTCATTTTAAGATGATCGGGCAGTTGAGCCTCAGACCATATCGAAGGAGGTATGTCCACCCTGAAGCGTTTAAGAATGAATTTGCTTAGAGCCGCTATCAGAGAGGTTGATTCCTCAGGCATTTCATTTGCAATTATATCTGCGGTATTTGCTACAGGGACAAGCTGTTTTCTGTAATCTTTGGGAAGCCCTTTAATAAGTGCGGCTATTTTTTTCCTGTACAATCCAGGGACAAGCCATTCAACAGATTCTGCAGGAACAGTTGCCGCAAGTGCTGACGGAATTTTAATGGTTATACCGTCATCATGGCTTCCAGGTTCAAAACTGTAATTGCATTGAAACCGGTGAGTTCCCAAACTAATCTTGTCGGGAAAAAGAGAGAGTTCTTTTTCATCCGGAAAATATCGGAGAAGATCATCTTTTTTCATTCTCAGGAATCCGTCTGTGCCTCTTTTTTTCAGGTGCTGTTTAAGGGTTCGGATATCATAAATTCCTTTAAGCCTTTTGTGATAAAAATCGAAAATATCTTCATCGCTTATCAGAATATCCCTTTTTCTTAACCTGTTTTCCATGCTGCTGATTTCATCAATGAGCCTTCTATTATGCTCCATGAATGGTAAGGGTTCTCTAATATCTTCTTCAACCAGCGCACTGCGGATAAAAATTTTCGATGCTTCTTCAGAATTAATCCTTCCATAGGATATGGGCTTTTCGGGAACTATTATCAGGCCATACAGACTTACCTGTTTACAGGCGACGACTTCGCCTCTCCTTCTTTCCCAGTGCGGCTTCAGATAGGTATATTTGCACTGATTTTTGCCCAGGGCTTCAAGCCATCTGCTGTCGATATTGGCAACCGTTCTGGCAAAAAGCCTGGATGTCTCCACCATTTCAGCAGCTACTATCCATGTTTTTGCTTTGTTGAAAAGCCCCGAACCAGGGAAAATCATCACATGTTTACCTTTTGCAGCCTGAAAGATGTTCTTTTCCTTTTTTACGGCAATATTGGATAAAAAACCGCTCAATATGGATTTATGGATTGCCACATATTGTTTGCTATAAAACTCCTGTTCTGAACTGCTTGCTTTGCCTTGCCCCTGATCCCTGACCCTTGCCCCTTGGCCCATGTTCCCTGATCCCTGAAGTATAGAGACAATCTGCGCATGGATATCACGCCATTCCCTTATCCTTTTAAAGGAAAGATAATGCTTTTTACAAAATTTTTTTATTCTGTTTGTACTTTTTTCCTTTTGCCAGGCATCATGATATTTTTTCCAGATATTAAGCAGCGTAATAAAGTCAGATGAAGGGTCTCTAAATAATGCATGCATCTGGTCGGCTTCCTGAGTCTTTTCAACGGGTCTTTCACGTGGGTCCTGAATAGTTAGAGCAGAGGCGATAACCGCGACTTCATCTAAGCACCCTTCCTGATCTGCTTCTATAAGCATCCTGGAAAGCCTTGGATCAACCGGCATTTTGGCCATAAGTCTGCCTTTTTCAGTAAGAAGAAAAACATTAGTTTGTTTTGATTTCTTGCCCCTTTTTATTGGTTTGATGGCTTCTAATTCTAATAGAAGATCAAATCCGTCGCGTATGCTTCTTGCGGCCGGCCTGTCTATAAAGGGAAAATCTTCTATGCTGCCAAGTTTTAAGGCAATCATTCTCAAAATAACTTCAGCATCCGGAGGTGTAAAAAAAGTGCGGGATAAAAAATCCTGTTCAGGATACAATCTTATACAGATTCCATTTTCAACACGTCCGCATCTGCCTTTTCTCTGGTCAGCGCTGCTTCTGGATATGGGAACAACGGGAAGAGATGTTGTTCTTGATCTTGGGGTGTAACGGGAAATACGTGCAAGTCCCGTATCTATTACATATTTTATACCCGGGATTGTTATTGAAGTTTCGGCAATATTTGTTGCAACAATGATCTTTCTGCCGGCCAGGCGTGAAAAGACTTTTGACTGCTCTGATGATGAAAGTCTTGCATACAGCGGAAGAATGATCGCACTTTTATAGTTTCTTCCTTCCAGGATTTCGCAGGTTTCGCGAATATCCTGCTCTGTGGGCATAAATACAATGATATCGCCGTAA
>JABZFQ010000206.1 GCA_014237365.1 Desulfobacteraceae bacterium
ATGCCCGAAGTTCGGCTGACATCCGCAAACGGTGAAGAAAGACCCGCGCTTTTAATTGCCGTGGTTTTTCCGGAACCACTTTCTCCGATCACCATATACCACGGAAGCACATAAAGAGGATTGCCATATTTTTTCAAGTGAGAAGACTTAAGAGCCTCAATGGCCTCTTTCCAACGAGCCTGAAGCTCTCTTAAACGCACACTCTCTTTAT
The DNA here is from genome assembly GCA_014237365.1 of Desulfobacteraceae bacterium. Lineage (GTDB taxonomy): Bacteria > Desulfobacterota > Desulfobacteria > Desulfobacterales > ETH-SRB1 > B13-G4. Next base: position 212 of record JABZFQ010000206.1, read on the forward strand.
CGTCCATAGTTTTCAGATAGGAGTCATCCTGCTCAATGATCCGGTCAACAAAATGCTGTTCCTGACGTTTAAGCCATAGCTTTCTTAGAAAAAGCAAACATAGCCCCAAGCCTAAAATGCCAAACAAAACGAAAAATCCTACCCACCATGCCCAATCAAGGCTCAGTACGATTCCAAAAACCAGAAGGATAGTTAGTAGAATTACTGCTATAATAAAAAAGACTTTAAGAATTTTTAAAAAAATCAGCTTCATTTACTTAATAAACTTTCTCCGATATTGTTTAGAATAAACCTGTAAATCAAAAACAGAACCGAGTAAAGGAGAACCGGGGTTCCAAGACAAAGAAGCGTAAAAGTTGAGAAGCGTTTTTTTTCTTTAAAAGAAATCACCTCGCTTAACTCAACAGGATATGCTTCCGGAAAAAGCTCTCCTTTTTCAAGAGAAGGCAGTCCCACTGAACTTCCTGTAAGAAGTTTCAAATTTGATGTCTTTAGCTGTTCCAGGAGATATTCGTCTCCTTCATGGCAATAGCGTCCCATAAAACCTATAGCCAAACAGAGATAATAAACCTCCCTCACATCTCTTTGATGGGGACCAAGAGCATTTAAGCGTTCAAAGAAAATTTCGCCCGCGTCGGCAGTCTGATAATAAAAGCGCTGGAGTAGTTCGCCTTGCCACAGATGTTTTTCTTTCCACGAAGAGTTTAAAATAGCCTCATCAATCCAGGCAAAAATGGCAAAGCGTGCCAGGTCGTAATCCTCCTGAGGAAAAGCGCCGTTATTGATACTCTCTTGACTTTTCGAAATCAGACGTTGAATATCGGTCTTAACCTGATCAAAGGGTGGTTGTCTTTTGGCCACTGTTTTCAAAAAATATGCCGCGTAGGCAACGAGTTCTATAAAACAATCGGTCAATCGCATATTTAACTTTTCCCCACAACCATTAGTTCTACCTTTAAATCTTCAGGAGCTGCATCCCAATACAAAGCGATGTTGTTATCTTTGCGCACACGGGCCCATTGATCACTGTGATGGTCAATCTGAAAATAAATAGAGTAAATCCGACGAGGCAATTCTTGTGGCGGCGCCGGAAGGTGTTGCAGCTTTACTCCGGGAAGAGCACGGGCCATAAGAATAGGTAAAGATTCTCGTGAACTTATTTTTGCGATTGTTTCCAGGGACTGAAGCACGAAATCAGGATCCTTTTCAGTTTCAAAAACCAGGTAAAAACGGTTTCGTCCTTCAAAAATCGTTGGGGATAGATCACATGCATAATAGGTTCCGTCGTATACGAGTTGAATCACATATTCCGGCCCGGCCGTAATCTCATCCAAAAGTTGGGTGACAAGAGACCGTGCCCCTGAAAAACATTTCCACAGGTTTTGATGATCATATCCGGATAGAAGGCGGGTTCCGTCTTCCAGTTCTCCCATCACATTGACCTGCTCTGAAAAAGAAGAGAGTTCGCCGATCAATTCTCTTAAGAGGGCATACACCGTCCAGGGATGAATGTGTTGCAATTCAGTCAAATGAACAAGGGAAGGAATGTAGCGGTTAAGAGACCTTAAGGCTAAGAGATAAACCATATCTCTTGTCCCGAATTCGACCGTATGAATCCCCCTTTTACGTTTATACGATTCAAGCTGGCGGCCGCGAGATGCGATCTGGTCTTTGATTTCCTTGATAATTTTTACGAGAGGACCTGAACCGAAAACAGTAAGTGAGGGAGGAATAAACTGCTCGGAAAGTGTTATCTCTTCGCCTGATCTTTCCAGTTGAGCAAGAGGAATAAGTATATAGTCTCCGATTTGCTCCTTTTCTGTTTCCCAAAATATTTTCAGGACATGGTAAAGCCTCTTAATCTGAGCCGGCGGCCCGCTTTGATGTAAGTCGGAAACCTCTTCAGGGTCGGTCTTTGTCACAAATCTGGTGGTCACTTCTGAAAGGTTTTCTAATTTGGAAAGGACGGTAACATTTTCTCCGGCACTGCTCCATTTTTTCAGGCCGATAAAAACGGTAAAAGGTTTGTCGCCATCCACCCAGGCTTCATCAAAAGAACGGGTCTCAATAAGAGAATTACCCGGAAAAACCAGATAGGTCATATCCGGAAACAAAAATTCACCTTTCAGGAGATTAAAAGAAAGATTTCCCAGAGCAGTTTCCTGGATCTCTAAATTCCCGACGCCCCACAGGTGAGGCTGAAGGAATTTATGAAAAGGTGTCAACAGAGACTGAAAATAAAGGTCTTCCAGTTGAAAATGTTGTGGTTGTAAAAAGAGGCCTTGATGCCAAAAAAGAGGTCTTTCCATAGTTTTGTCTTTTCCTTAACGACGAATTCAGCGACGCACCTCCGAAGGGGTGACTGTCCGCTGGAATGCTGGGTTAGGAACGTGGACGAAATAACTTCCCCAACTATGCATCACAGCTTCAGGCCACCTTTGCCCGGTCTCAAATCACAAAAATATCAAAATAGCTCGCTATTCCATCAACTTTTGTGATCTGAGATCGAACAAATCTGACCCAAATCTATGCGCCTACTTGTGGAAGTTAATTCGTCCACGTTCCTTAACTGGCGTTATATTTTTATCGTTAGTCATTTAATCTCGACTTTGGCCATTTTTCAATTTCGTCTCATTTAACAAAAATGGCCAAAGTCGAGTTAATGATGATTGTTTTAGTTCAATGAAGATAGAAATTCTTTTATCTCACTTGGAACCCGATTTGCCTCTCGTATTTTTCTTGCAAAATGGAAGCGAGGATTGTCTGCAATTTTATATTTCGATTTCAACCTTTCTAATAAACGTTTCCCATCAATTATTCTGAGCAAAGAGTAAAATTGTGAATCATTATTTTCCGATTTTTTATCAAATTTATTAAGCCGATCACAAATATTGGAAAAAAATTTTTCCCATCCGGATAATGTTTTCATTCTTTGTTGAATGAAATTATCAACTTCTTCTCTAATACCTTCCCCATCAAAATTTCGGCAGTATCCCGCACCAGGTATTGACAAGCCATATTCACGCAATAATATGCATGCGCCCATAACAAAGATTAAATTGCAACATTCCTGAGTTAATTCGTTTAAAACAACATTATTGCTTCTTTTTTTTCTTCCCCGCTCATGATCCGCTAAAAATTCTTCGACTATTAGAGAATCGAAAAGGTAATTTTCAATCTCCCAGCGTAATAGCGTATGAATATACTCGCCAAATGGAAACTTTGCTTTATATTTTTCATCATCGGTTTCAAGTAGAATATCCCAGTTCTTTTTTGAAAAAAGCGCATCGCGATCTACTATTCCATAAGCCTTTATCCCGTTTTCACGATCTTCCTTTACTCTCGACCGCACACCTGAATACCCTCCTGTAGAATGAAAATTGTCCGCAGATGTTCTGAATTCAATATGTTCGCCAAAGTCGAAAAACCATCTGTCTGCCAAAATTGATACATCTTCTTCAGATTCGAGGTATACAATGATTTTTAATGCATATCGTTTTTCTAATGTTATAGCGCTGTCGAATGATTTGAATTCAGGCACCTTTAGACCCCTCACATCATATTTAGATCATTTTCTATCAAATATCCGCTTTTTCTCAAGCCCTTTTCTTCAACTTCGAAGGCGAAAGCCCTAATGATCTCTCGGGAATGGGTACTGGAGATTATCGTCAAGCCTGGATATGCTATTGCCATGTCTTTTAACCAGTTCAGGATTTTATGCTGCCATTTTGAATGCAGATGAACGTCCATTTCATCAATCAGCAAAATAGTATTGCTTGTCATATGGGCTCCCATGCGGAGACAAATTTGAAGCAGGCTCTTTTCACCGCTGCTCAACTGGTCAATACGATGCTCATGACCTTCATTTTCGATAATGGCCTCCGGTGGATCTTTTCTAACTCCTTTCAAAAATTTATTTTTGCCTCGAAAAACTCTTTTATTTACTATTGCCAATGAACGTTCAAAACGGCCATCATCAATCCACTTCAACCATACTAGAAGGTTGTCCAAAGAGTGTGTCCATTGCCGGCCTTCTTTACCGAATTTGTTTACAATATTGTATCCCCATCCCTCGGGGGTCGTTATTTTACGTTCACTTTCACTGATCGTTTCAATATTGCGATAGGCCGAAAAATACAATAATGTCGGATAGGTCAAACTGTCATTTTCGAATTCTAATAATCGCCGACCTCTTTCATTTTTCAACAGTATAGAAAAATCATTAACCCATGAATTTGTTTCATGTATCGTTTTGATACGGCCGGATGCCGATTTTCTAAATCCATAGAGATGCCATGCTTCTGCGCCAATTTTTTCCAACTCTTCGTGATTCCATTCCTTCAGCACTGTACCTTCTCCTATATTGCCTGCGATAAGGGAAAAAATATAAGAGCTTTTTTTTCCATCCTGATCAATATCAAGAAGAATATCCCATTGCGCGCGACCCCCTCCTTTATCAAGAGACTCAATTCCGAATTCATTCAGTTGATCCCGGCCTAACATATCCATCATACAAGCCATCAAATCCAGAAGCGTTGTCTTTCCGCGTCCGTTCTCCGATGCTAACAAATAATAATTGCAAGGACGGCCATGCCTGTCTGTAAAATCAAAAGACCACAGTTTCTCCTGAAACGGGCCGATACGGTCCACTGTCAAGCGGACAGGGCGAAAACCTGTCACATGAAATTTATCTATCTCCATTTATTTGCCCCCTGCTGATTTCTTTTAAACTTGATGCAATATCATCTCTGCGAATATGTACGCCATGTATTCTGATAACGCTTTTTCCCAACCATCTGCATAGCATGTCGCCTTTGCCGGTAAGACGCTCAGCGCCTGTTTCGTCTATAATGATTTTCGATTCGGTGGATTTTTGAACAGTCAACGCTATACGGCTTGGGACATTGCTTCGCAAAAGACCGCTAAACGTTGTTGAATCCGGTCTCTGTGTTGCGAGTACAAGATGAATGCCGGCGGACCGCCCTTTTTGCAACAAACGTATTAATGGCCCCTCTATATCCTGTTTTTGCATCAGCAAATCAGCCAATTCCTCGACGATAACTACAATACGGGGTAAACCGGTTATTCCGGCTAAAGTTGCCTCCGTTAAATTTGTTACATTTGATTTGGCAAATTTCTGTTCTCTTTTGGACATTTCTGTGACAAGCTCTGAGAGCAAATTGTGTGCATCGAAAACTTCTGTGACAATTTCGTCATTATACAGATTTTTCAAACCGTTATATTGTGAAAACTCGACAGCCTTGGGATCAATCAAGCATAGCGTTAAATTGGAATTATAATTATTATGCAGTATCGAAAGAATTAAGGCATGTAGGCAAACGCTTTTTCCGCTTCCGGTTGTTCCCCCTACGAGGAGATGAGGGGCCTCCGCCAAATCGAAACAGATTGGCTCTCCAAGGACATCGACACCGGGCCATACAGGCAAAATATAATCACTGGGCGGGTCTGCTGCCCACTCGCGTAAATCCCCACCAGTGAAATAGTGCCAAGTGGATGCGGGACGAGGTACATCCAGCCCAATAATCCGTGGTTTATCTGTCATGTTTTCAAAAACCCGATGCTTCCCTATCCCCAAGTAAAAAGATATTTTATCCAAACCTTTTTGCAGTCGATCCAGGTCATTTATGTTCGGCAAATAAATATAAAACCGAGTCAAACGAGGCCCCTTGACAATATTTCGTATTTCAGCCTTAACTCCGATTTCACTAAGAGCGCTCTTTACCTGTTTTTCAATATCCTCGTCCATTTTCTGTTGCTGGCTAATAAGATTTGAAAAGAGTTCTTGATAGAGATATTCATGGAAATCATGGGATTCTTTCCAGGCGGTTCGTATCTCGCGTAAGCCGCGCCGGGCATGTCGTTGCAGGTAAATTCTGTACTGATCTATATTCTTAAACAGGTCTTTTTGATGATACACGCTCAACAATGCGCAAAAGGAATCGGTATAATCAGGTTTTTGGCTTTCACCCGTAAGCTGCTCGAAACTGTATTCGCTTCCCCCCTTGATTCCTTTGTCGAGTTCATCCGAAGGTTCAGTGGGTATCCGTAACGAAATGGCAAGAGCGATTCGTAATACCGTCCATTTTGGTCCAGGAGCAAATAATCCCTTTTTCAGGACGTTATCAATAACACGCTCGTCTTTTTCACTGGTATATATCTTCGGCATAACACGCTCGCTTATGAATACATTGACTTTCTTTCGGGGCTCGTATGCTCACCGTCCGGATTATTCAAACGATACTCTTCCAATATATGAGGTTTAAGTATATTGTATTTCTCTTTGTCTAACTCTGAATCCGTTGGAAGGAGAATTACCTGATCTCCGGCGTGCGGATAATAATGAGTCAAAAGATTTTGCTGGTGTCCTCTGTCAAAGCGTGCGAGGGGGGTATCGATAATCACCGGAAGAGATTTGCCTGAAACATCTTTCAGCGTCCACAATAATGATGTAGCAAAGAGTTGTTTCATTCCGGCAGAGAGTCCTGCCATACCTACATGGGTTTTGTTATATCCGATGTATTGATAGCTAAAATCATCAAGTATTTCAATGCGGCTGATCTGTTTATGGGAACTCATCAATTTGCTGAAATGCTCGTTGATAGAATTCTCCATGTTCTCTTTTTGATTTTTTATCAGTCTCGCTTTGTACTCGGAATAAAGCTGTTTGAGTACGTCACCAAGTTGAACACGCTGTTTTGCGGTATGAGCTAACCTGACTGTCTGCTTTTGTTTATCAATTTCTTTTTGTTTTGATTTGACCTTATTTTCTTTTATATCTCTTATGTTACCTTCAATTTCTATCTTCTGTTCCTTTTTTTCATCAAGTTCTATTTTATTTTCCTCATAATGCCGTTTTCGGGCTTCATATCGTTCTTTTTCATCTTTTTCCAGGCTGCTCATGTCATGAATTTTGTCGTTTATCTTCTCTATTTCTTTTCGTAACCTGCTGACAGCCCGCAAATTTTCAGAGTACCTTATCAACATATCCTTCGGGGCAATAAATTGCTCAAGATTTTGATATAATCGTTTTGCCCTGGCATATTCAAGCGAGAAAAGCCTTGAATCTTTTGAACCGCTTACCAAATATGGACTTAAAAGTCCATTTAGCTTGGTTTTATAGAAATCCTTCTGGTTGTCGATTAAGGGCGGCGTTGAAGGCAATCCTTTGTTAAAAAGATCCCTTGGGAGATCTTTCAATATTTGTCGCAATGTTTCCGTCAGAATACCGCTTTCGCTGTTTAATTGTTCTCTTAATATATTAATGGCTTTGAAAATCAAATCAGGATTCACAAGTAACGGTATGCTCTGCGGGAGATTAAGCGCAACTTCAAAATTTTTTTCCTGAAGTTGTTCATTTTTATTTTCAAAATCTCTTTTAAGCAACTCCGCCTTATGCTCGTGCGCATAAGCCTGTTTGCTTTGCAAATAATTCAAATCTTTTTCGATTTCAATTTCCAGGTCACGAGTTTTTTCAATATTTCTTTCTAATTTCTCCGTTTCAGAAGCAAGTTTGGCCTCATATTCCGCAAGTTCTTTTTCAAGAATTCTAAGTCGATGATTAGCATCGGAAGGAGAGCCTTCCCGTCTCCATTTCCTTATATTTATTTCAATATTATTAGATAGTGTATCCAGCTTATCCAGCCCGAATAACCGTTCGATTTGTTCCAGGAGTTCCTCGCGATTTGCCTCTGCGATGGCTTGCACCTGTTCGCCGTCATATATAAAAAAGGAAACGATGTCTCTGGGAATCCTGGCATGTAAAAAACCCTGTGCTTCTTCAACTTCTTCCGGAACCCGGCCGAAACTCGGAATGACTTCTAATTTATGATTATAATCATTCCTGCCTTGCAGATGCCAAGATCGTTTGGCATCCACAGTCCCGGATTCTTCTTCCCAGATAACCCTGACGCTGAATTCCTCCTCTCCTTCGTTGCGGGCCGCGCAATTCATTATGCCCAGCCATTCCTCACCCGTTCCAAGTAGATATGCTTTTGGGCTTAAGCTTCGCCCACGTTGAATATTGTTCAGTAATAGTTTATCAGTTCCAAGAAAAAGGAGTTTTACGCTTTCCATAAAACTCGTTTTTCCAAATCCGTTCCGGCCGGAAATCAATGTTATGTTTCTACTATTTTCGGGGGGAGAAAAAGCAAAGGTCTGGGTACCGTAGTAGGAAAATAAATTATGAATATGCACTTCTCTAATGATCATGACTCAAATCCGCGTTTTCTATCTGCTCGACGGCTTTTTCGATCAACTCCCCGACATCACGTTCCAGCCCTGTTTTAGCTCCCCAGGCGTCGAGGTTTTCATGTTTTTCATAGACCAGATTTAAAAGGGCTCCAACGAGTTCCTGCTGCACTTCATACGTTTTACAAAATTCCTCAATATATTTTTGGTCCAGTTCAATTAAAAACGATGAATTCTTCGGCATATCGACCTCCCTTCCAAATGAATGAGCTATCTTCAAAGCCGAATTTTCAAAATCAAAATCCTGATTCCATATACTCTGGATATATTCGATTTCAGAATTATCAAGCAACTCCTCATTTATCTCTTTTTCAATTGAAAGTAAACTGTTAAGGAGCATTTTACGCGTTTCATAGTTGAAAGGGCCGATCCCTTCTCGCTGATTCCGCTTATAAGGTAATCTGTATTTTTCTTCTTCTCTTATGTTTTTCAGTAAATTGCGGAATTGAGAAAGAGGAAGCATTTCCGATTCACCGGCGGCAATAAATCCTTCCATGGATTTATCATGTTTTACAACTGTACATGTCCAGCAACCGAATCTGCTTCCACCACATGATGGTGTATTTAAGTCAAAAATAACGGGACACTCCCCCCCCGCTGCCTGAGAATAGAGATCAAACATAAAATCATGTTTTTCTCCCCATGGCGGCGGATTATTGTTTATCAAATAATCCCAAACCATTTGATTTGTCCATTCTGCAATAGGCGAAGCAACAAGAGCGTTCGGTATTTCATGATGGAAATTTAGTTTCTGTTCGTTATAATCGCGCTTTTCCATACGCATTTTTCTGCTCGAACTCTCATCTTTCCTCGTGCCCAGTAATAGAATGACACTCCCATACTGTTTAGTTATTTTATCAATTACCCTGCGTGCAGGCTTGATTTTCATTTTCGACGTACACCATCTAAACCATCTCGTGGGGGAGGGGTATCCTTTTCCAATTAAATTTCCCCAAAAACTCTCTTCAGGTCTCGGCTTAACTAAAATCGTTTCAAGAGGAAGAGAGTATTCATCGGCGTGTCTTGATACACATTTTAATGAATATATCATATAATTTTTAATATTGGGAGCTTCAACTCTCGTATCCGTGGTAAGGACATAAACAGGTTTATACATTGACTTGTCGAGTTCATGTAACAATTCCACCACAAGTTGCAATACTAAAGTCGAATCTTTTCCCCCTGAATAAGCTACTACCCATGCTCTTTTATCATTTTTAAAAAGATTCTTAAGATATTGCCGTGTGTTTTCGATAGTTTTATCCATAAGTTGGGGATTGTCCCTTATTATGTGGGTGGTCCCTACAAAAGAGCGCAGGTCAATAATTTCAAGCAGTTAGCGCTCAGTTGCGGTGAATGAGTTCATGCGTGAATCAAGGGTTTGCAGAGTATACCAAGCATTTTTTTGACCACCTGCACTGTTTTGTAGGAACTATAGACTTTCGGTAGTCCCTACAAAGCAGTGCAGGTTTGGGAATACTGCCCTGTTTTACTATGTAAATACCTGGTTTTTTGCTATGTGTTGCCAGAAGACATGATATGTAACTTATTGAAATTATTGACCCTCGTTGCTTTGTAGGCACTGCCAAAATACAAGATCAACAAAGTGTAAACTACTTTTGACTTGTCGTGAAGGATGCCAAAAAATTCTACTAATTTTATAAAAAATGGGTGCCACAAATTATCAATCGACTATGGCATGCACAGTTGTTATTGGCTAAAGTTAGAACCAAGTCCGAATTTGTTTTGAATTGCGGATTTCGTTATTCAAATTTTGCCTAAACATGACTTTTCGTTCAGGCGTTTTAATTTTAATTACCTGCAACTCCCTCAGATTGTTAAGTTATTATTTGAGTTTTTAAATTTCTGATGATGTTATTGAATTTGTTGCGGGCCCAACGTAAGTTCTATATTTAAGAGGCTTGGTTTTAAAATTTTAGTCCGTTTGATCCACCCTTTTTTTTCTATAATCACCGGAATATCAAATAACCTCACCATTCTTTCTTTATAAAGGAAATAGTAACCTGCTACAATAGCTATATATTTTGCGCCCTCGGCTCGGTTCAAAGTAAAAGTCAAATCTTGCCCGGGATGAATGATTAATCTTTCTGAACCAGCCACACTGGCATCAAAAAGGCCGCATTCCAAAAGTTTGTAAAGTCCGTTATTATCGCCGGCAAGGTGATTGAAAGTATTCGGATCTCTGAGTTGATAAACACATATAAGGAGAGTGTGAGGCGATCCCTCGTGGAGGTTTAATTGAAAATCGGCTTTTAAGTGAAGTTGAACAGCCTCATTTTCGTATCTCCACTCCGGAGGGGCAAGAGGCTGGGACGCACATGAACAGACTCCTAAAGCAAGCAACCACAGGAACAGTATTTTAATATATTTTTTCACTTTATTATCTCCTTATAGTACGAACAATTTCTGAGAATTCTTTTCAAATTCTCTTAAGAATTTCTCCATAAAGCGTCCTGAATCAAACCATTTTTTGCATGTATAAAACTTTTTTTCATATACTTCAAACAATTCTGCTTTTTGGAAAGGACCGAACTTAAAACCTCCGCTACCCGCGGTTTTGATCTGCTCAGGGTCCAATTCGTTTAGAATTTCGCCTATCTCGGTGTGGGCAGCCTCTTTAAATGCTTGATGTGCAATCAGAAAGGCTTTTTCGATCTGTCCAAGATAGCTCGAAAGGGATCGAGCATGGCTTTCTCCACCTTCCAGATAAAAACCTATGACCTGCCTGATCGTTTCATCCCCGATGCTTTTGCCAAGAAAGGCTGTATTAATCACACCCACCACTTGATTGAGGGCGTCAAAGATAGTATTCAAGGATTCAGCCAATTTTTGTAAAAGTTCTGTGGAAGATAGATCGGCCTGAGATATCCTTCTTCCTAACATTAACGAAAAAAGTCTCGCAAGAACCTCTTTATCTATGCTTGAATCTCTGTATCTATTTGAAATCGCTGCATTAAATTCATCAGCCAGCCTCTCAAGCAACGTTAATTTTTTGCTATCTGAAAATTTTTTTAGTTTTTCTTCAAGATATGTTTCGATTAAAGTTTCAGCATGCAGGCGATCTGACTTATAAATTCTTTTGATTTCATTTGATAGTTGTTCTATTGATATTTGGTTGTTCATTCCCCTATCTCTTGTCATTACTATTCTCCGGATAAAGGATAACCGTCTCAGATATAAAATCGTTTTCCTTGGGTTTGCCTGCATCCTTTTTTATGGATGAAAGAGTCGACTTCTCTGACGGAGTAATAACAACTGTTACCGGAATATCGTTCTCCTCTGCCTGAACAGACGGTAATTTCTCTTTTCTAAAGTCATCAGGCAAAAGGATAACCGTTTCTTCTATCCCATTTTCATCTTGTGAGACAACATTGGTATTATCAAACCGCTCCCTGCTTGCTGTTGATACACCAACCGTTTTTTCTAATTCATCCTTTTGTGCATCCAGGCCAATACTCCATTTTTCCGTGATCTTAGCGAGAATGTCAGAAATAACCTTATTTTCCGAAGCAGGCTCTGCTTGTACAAAATTGAGCTGCTGAGAAAACAATTTGTGTTTGACCTCTTTTCTGAGGTTTTCCAACTCTTGCTGAAATTTGTCCTTCGACCATTTAGAATTTTCTATCAAGCCAGTCCTCAACTCAATCTTCAATAAAGACCAGCCCAAACCAATAGATTTTTCCCAAAGCCCCACCCAGTCTTGACTAATACTCTTTACATCAGGAATCCAGAAAATATTTTCAGGAGAAAAAGCCCCATCGGAGCTGTTCTTTAGAAAGCTCTCCAGGTTATCATCATTTGAGACTATTTTCTCAATTTTTTCTCCAAGACTCACATATACTTCTGAAACACCTTGTTTTTTGTTGACCAGAAGCGTGTAAAACCAAATAATCCCCAGAAAATGGGGGCTGGAATATGGGAATAATTTAGGAAAAAACGGTGGCTCGACGGCATTTCCCCCTATGTCTATAAAGTTTAGTTTAAAATTCCAGAACAATGGCAACAGGCCACTCTGGTCTGCAAGGTTAATCCAAATTCTATCGATAGATAAACCAAATCCAGGATCATCCATCCTGGAAAAAATAGTCTGAACAAGCTCGCCCAAAAAAGAAAGCTTTAAATACAAGACTTCCAGAAAATATCTTTTGTTTTTATCAAAGAAAAAAGGGGTTGTTGCCAGACTATTTTGTTTTAAAGCCTTCAAACAGTTTATTCTGCCTAATTCTTGTTTTTCGCTAAGCCGACTTTCCAGATCGTCAAATGAGGCGCCTGAAATTAGAGACAAAAAATCATGAATATTAATCGACCCGGCTTCAAAAATCAACATGTGAAAAGGATAAAAAGAAATTGGAACGATTTTTAAAACAGCTAAACAGTCTGATCCATAGCACTCCTGGTGGCTGGAGCAATCAATACAAGGAAACTGATTTAAGTGGTTTTTCACTTCTGTGACGCGACCGAAGTCTTTAATCAATTCCCACCTGTCTTTAAGTAGGGAATGATCAGAGCTCTCCAATGAAAAAACGTAAAAATTGGATTCACCTGTTGAACCAAAACACGACGAACAAAACAGATAGCGCTTAAGTGAAGCAGAATACGGCTGAAACCCCAAGCCAGTCAAAATATCGTCATCATAGCATTGTTGAAGAGGCAGCCCACAGATCGGACACGGGGGGTGAAAAAAGATCTGCTTTGATTTGCAAAAAAATAAAGGCTGGAAAGGTATCAACCCTCCGTTTTCTCCGATTTGATCAGCCAGGATGATGGCGGAACCATCCTGGTTTTTTTTCGAAGAAAACAAAAAGGCCTTCTGCCAGCATTGATCAACATCCTGGTTATTGAAAGGCCTTAATTCATCCCGTGTTAGATGATATTCATTTTTTTGCAACAAAAGGAATGCTCGTTTAATTTCACTTCCGGCATCGGTAACAAACCGAGCCTCAATGAGCCTGGCAAAAGGGTCTGACTCACTGATAATTAGAAATGGAAAAGAAGATTTTTCCAGGATGGAAATATCTTGAGAGATCAAAGAAAAATTCAATTGGAACTTCGTATCGGTAATTTCAAGATAAGGTAGTAAAGATGGCATCTCAATATTATTATTGGCATCCGTCATAATTAGCCCAAAATAGTTTACACTTTTAAGGGTAAAAATATCTCCATTAATTAAGAGCGGGAATTGCTGCTAAAATATTTTCTCTTTTTTGAAGTGCTTCTCCATAAAGTCTGCAAGATTTGATCTGTCATAACTGATGTTTAATTTTGTTTTGAGGTGTATCAAATCGTCATGAAGTTCCTGAGCGCTTTGATATCTTGATTTTTTGTCTTTCTCCAGGCATTTCATCACAATTCTATTTAACTCATCAGGAATATCCGGTCTTAATTTTATTATAGGGGCTATTTCTTTTTCCGGAATGAATCTGATGGCTTCTAAATCACTGCCAAATTGATATAATCTTTTCCCTGATAATATTTCATAAAAGACAATACCCAACGCATATATGTCAGCTCTATGATCTACAGATTGCCCCAATGCCTGTTCCGGAGACATATAGGAAAGTTTACCTTTAATTACACCAGCCAGAGTTAAACTTGGCTCAGATCTGGCTTTTGAGATTCCGAAATCGCTTATCTTAACCTCTCCTTGAAATGAAACAAGGATATTCTGAGGACTAATGTCTCGATGAACAATGTTCAGAGGTTCTCCGGTCTTGTCATCTATTTTGGAATGTGAGTACTGCAAACCTCTACTGATCTGTGAAACAAGAAAAATTGACTGATCAACAGAGAGACCCTTTTTTGCCTCCACAGTGATTTCAGCCAGATTTTTGCCGCGGATATATTCCATAGAGATAAAGTAAACATTCTGAAACTTGCCAAAATCATTTATCTGAACAATGTTTGGATGTTGCAATAATGCAGCCAGCCTGGCCTCTCGGATGAACATTTTAATAAACTCTAAATTTTCAATAAGATGAGGCAGTATTTTTTTTATGGCTACAATCCTTCGAAAACCATCCTCGCGCACAAAGTCTGCCAGGAATAACTCGGCCATTCCTCCTTGCGCTATTTTCTTTTGCAATATATAAGGGCCGATCCGAGTCATACCTTCCAATTCTTTTTGAATTTTTAATGCTTTTGTTTTAGAAATACGATCTATCGCTGCCATAATTGCTGAAAACAATAAAAGACTAAAGACTATCGCATAGACAAAGAGCGCTTTGTATTTACTTATGGAGCTATATAAGTGGGTTGAAGAAAATATTAAATACACTTTGCCGATATTTATTCCGGAAAAGGTGACAATTGTTGAAAAGCTGACAATTTTTTCATTGTTGGGTAAAGACTTTGCTTCGATAAAAACCCCTTTAATGGTAGCTATATATCTCCCATTTTTTATGGGAATAAGGGTTTCATTTATCATATCAGAATCGGTATGAACCACCAACTTATTTTCATGATTCAGAATCGATATGAATATCAAGTTATTACTACCTTCAACCTCACCGATTGTCACATTCAGAGACAAGATATTCTTTTCTAAAAGAGACGGGCCAATCATATCGGCAAGCTTCCGGGTCACTAACAATCCGTGTTGATAAAAATCGTTATTCAAATGTTTTACACTGCTATTTAAAATTAAATAGCCAGTTACAGAGGCTATGAACCAAATGATAAGACATATAATTATGCTGTTTTTATTACGTCGAACAAATTCTATCGTAAGTAATTTACTAGTGGTCTTCTTGAAAATGTTAGTTGGGAATTCTTTTACCCATAACATGGTTGTTGAGGCAATTTCGCGAACAGACGCCATGGGAACCTCTCTATCAAAGGCTAAACAGCCAGTTTCTTAATAATTTCTATGCATCGGACAATTAGTTGACGTGTCAACCAACCCAGATCTTTTCTTTTAGCTATTTCCGATAAGAAGATTTCTTTAGATTTATAAAATCCTCCTGGTTTCAGTTTACTATTTGTTGACCGGATAATCCTGAACCTGTCCAAGTTTATATAATTAAAAACTTCTTGGGAAAAAGGTTTATTTGTTCCACACAAAGGGCATGCAATACAGGTTGTTTCCGCGAAAACACCCCCTCCGCTGGCCTGTGATCTATAAACAGCTTTCAGCTTGATAACTATAGACCTAACTTCTTTGTAATATAACACAATTATTACAAAAAATAATATGGTAAAACTCGAAAGCGCACCAAAACCAAAGCGTTTTTCAAATTTATCAATCTCAGCGGCTGAAATAGCCAGATATATTTCGCCAATCTTTGTTTTTGCATAAGTCACATCTGAAGAAAAGCTGACAATCCTTTTGTAGTCGGATGCATCCTCTTCCCAAAAAGAAACTTGATCAACAGTGCGTGCCCTTTCATTTATTGTAGACATTACCAATTCAACATTGGTGTAAGCCATGATGTTGTTTTTATGATCAATAATAGCTGCATAAACTATATCCGAATTACTGGTAGCTTCATTAAGCAATGCACTCAGAGTTGGCATATTCAGTTCTAACAGTGGTAAACTGGCACGACTGGAAAACACTCTGGCCATTTCTACTCCGGATTGACTGATAGTCTTCCTTACCCTGCTAATTTTACTTGCAGTAATCATATAGAAAACAGCAATACACATCCACCAGGCTAAGAAACAAAACAGGATTAAACGGCTTCTGTTTTTCTGTACCAATTTCATTTAAAGTATCTTGTTTACTATAAAATTCGCTAAATTTGTAGAAATCATACAATAGTTCAACCACTTCCCCAACTATGCATCACAGCTTCAGGCCGCCTTTGTTCGATCTCAAACCCCAAAAATAAGGAATGTGGAGAAAATTATTGTAATAATGAAAAATTGTCAAGTATCTTCTTTTTTGTATCAGCGGAGAATCCTTATCCTGCCCCATAGGGATAATTGAGAATAGCCCGGCACCTTATTGCCAGGCAGAGGTATACAAAATGCATTCAGTATCATAGGGACGACAGAATCCTGTGCTGATGATGTTTTGACTACCTCCAGTCCATCAAAAATATAGGAAACACAAGAAGGATGCACCACATCCGACAATTCTCATTATCGTGGTCCAGATTAGCTGATGCTGATTAGGAACGTGGACGAAATAACTTCCCCAAGAAGGCGCACAGATTTGGGTCGAATTTGTTTGATCTCAGATCACAAAAGTTGATGGAATAGCTTACCTATTTCAATATTTTTGGGGTTTGAGATCGAACAAAGGCGGCCTGAAGCTGTGATATTCCGAGGCTTGCTATGATTGAATTGCTGCCAGCATAGAGAAATCCAGACTTGGCCATGATTGTACTGACAAACCTACCCAAACGAAAACAAACAATATTTTATATGTAGTTAAATTTGCCACGGCAAATTTAAAGTGTTATCCAAAAAAGCCTTGATTTTTTCCTTGAAACAATATTATTTATTTAAATAATGATTAAACGATATATCAGCAAAATCGCCTTTTCTAGAGATTTTGGGCGGCAGATGCGTTTTATTATCGGTCCTCGACAGACCGGAAAGACTACTGCTGCAAAGGAATTTCTCAAAGAACAGAACTGCCTGAAGCTTTATTATAACTGGGATGACCGTAAAACAAGGGACCGGTATATAGCTGACTATCATTTTTTTGTTCGAGAATTATACAATGTAAAGCCATCAAATGGAAGGCGATGGCTATGTATGGATGAAATTCACAAGTATCCTGAATGGAAAAATGTCCTGAAAGATTTTTTTGATTCATTTGGAGAAGAAAACGGCTTTATAGTTACCGGATCTGCCAGGCTTGATATGATGCGTAAAAGCGGTGACAGCCTGGCGGGTAGATATTTCACCTTTCGTTTGAATCCTGTTACCTTAAGAGAACTGACAGACAAATCTTTTCTTGAGCCTCCGGCAGATGCAGACGACTGGATAATGCAAAAACTGGATCACCCAACATATAAAAAAAAAGAGCTTTCCGCATTGTTGCGGTTTAGTGGATTCCCGGAACCCCTGCTTGCTACTTCCGTTCGTTTTCACAACAAGTGGCGAACTGATTATGTTGACAGACTTATTCGCGAAGACATGAGGAATTTGACCAGGATTCAGGAGCTTGAAAATATTGCCATTCTCATGTACCTGCTTCCCTCAAAAATTGCTTCGCCTTTATCTATAAATTCCTTGACTGCAAATATTAAATGCAGTTTTGCCACAGTCTCCAACTATCTGAAGGCTCTGGAACTGGGATACTTGATATTCAGGATTTCGCCATATTCTAAAAAAATTGCCCGATCCCTGACCAAGGAAAACAAAGTGTATTTTTTTGACTGGACAAGAATAAATGATCCTGCCGCACAATTTGAAAATTATATAGCGGTTGAGCTTAAAACGCTTTTGGAACTTTGGACAGATGCAGGAATTGGCAATTTCGACTTGCATTTTTTACGAGATCGTGACGGCAGGGAGACCGATTTCCTGATACTGCGGGACAAGAAGCCATGGTTAATGGTTGAAGCTAAACTTTCCCGTTCAGCCATAGATTATCATCATCGCAAGAACAGGAATACATTGGGTGGCATTTCTTTTGTTCAGTTAGTCAGACAGGAGAATATTGCTGAAAAAAGAGAGAACGGTCTTTACCAGATCTCCGCTTCAAGATTTTTTGCATAAGGAACGGGGACGAAATAACTTCCCCAAGTAGGCGCATAGATTTGGGTCAAATTTGTTCGATCTCAAATCTCAAAAGTTGATGGAATAGCTTACCTGGTGTGATATTTTTGTGATTTGAGATCAGGCAAAGGTGGCCTGAAGCCTTGATGCATAGTTGGGGAAGTTATTTCGTCCCCGTTCCTAACCATTTGCAAAAACAAATTTGGGGTCATTATGTTGCGAGTTTAGTTCTGTTGCCGGTTTTTGTGCCTGCTTTCTTTATTCCATTGAGTGGGTATTCGGGGTCACAGCTTCATTTGTCATTTGGAGTTGACAAGGGAATAGAGGATGGTATTATTAAGATATAGTACGCCCTGTTAGATTGAATTATTCCACATTCTACCATATATTGTCTCGGGGAAACGAGCGCAGAGACATCTTGTGGGAACAAGATGATTAGGCAAGGTTTAGCGAGGCCGTGACAAAAATGGTGGAGCGTTTTGGTATACTGGCAACCACCATTATTTATTTCCAATTTCCTAAAAAATATGTTTTCATGGAAGCTAATCTATGAAAAACTATACATCTAACGAACTTAAATATTTGGTAATCATTCTGTTTATAATTGGAGAAGGGTTCTTTTTTTTTTCCTGTACCACATTTGGCATTGATAAAAAACCTGTGCTTTTTCGATCGGAAGAATATGTTATTTACAGACTTAAAAAGAGAAAAACACCTGCTATGCTGGCTGAAATGTTTTTGGGTGATGCAAAAAGGTCGTGGGTAATAGAAGACGCTAATGAGAACGTTGCTTTTAAAAAAGGCGAGGTCATTGTTATTCCTCTTAAAGAAAAAAATAAGGGAGGGCTTGCAGATGACGGATTTCAGGTGGTACCTATTCTTTCATATCATCGTTTTGCTGATAATTGTGACTCTTCCCTTTGCCTGCCTGCCTGTATTTTTGATCAACAAATGAAGTATTTAAAGGAGAATGGTTATAGGGTTATCAGCCTGGAAGAGCTTCTTGAATTTTTAAAGTATCGTAATTCTCTTCCAAAAAGGTCAGTGGTTATTAGCATAGATGACGGCTATAGATCGGTTTATAACATTGCCTGGCCTATCCTGAAAAAATATGGCTTCAGAGCAACCTTTTTCATATATACTAATTTTGTTGGTGTCTCAAAAAACGCCATAACTTGGGATCAACTTAGAGAGATGAAGAAAAGTGGTTTTGAGATAGGTGCTCACACGATTTCCCACTGCGATCTTACCAGACAGAATAAAGGAGAAGATACTCAAGCGTATATGTCCAGGATCGAAAAGGAACTTAGCATGTCAAAACAGATCATTGATAAAAAGCTGAACCAGAATACTGTTTTTTTAGCTTTTCCCTATGGACGTTATAATCAGAGGGTATTGGATATGTGTAAACGCTTAGGTTATACAATCGCAGTATCTGTGAAAAGAGGGAGCAACCCATTTTTTGCTGATCCCCTTGCTCTTAGGCGAAACCAGATATTGAAAAGAGATATAAAGAGTTTTATTTCTAAACTGAAAACCTTTAACCTAAATTGAACGGTTTTTTACTCGACCTGCACCAATCTTTTGCGCATCAAGGGCTTACGAAAAGTCTCGGCATATCTATTGGGATGCCTCCGATTTTCGCAAACCTTGTTGCATCAAGACCTTGGCACATTTCTTCGCAAAAAATCGTTCAACTTAGGAACGGGGACGAAATAACTTCCTCAAGTAGACGCATAGATTTAGGTCAAATTTGTCCGATCTCAGATCACAAAAGTTGATGGAATAGCTTACCTGTTTTGATACTTTTGTGATTTGAGATCGGGCAAAGGTGACCTGAATCTGTTATGCATAGTTGGGGAAGTTATTTCGTCCCCGTTCCTAATGTTTAATAAACTTTCTTTAGAGTAACAGAATTATGAAAAAAATTATAGCGTTTATCTGGATTGTCATTCTATTGACAATGGTCAGTGGCTGTGCCGAACATTTTAAAAGGTTTTCCCAAAGAATATCTGAATACAGGAAGGAAAATTTGCTTCAGTCATACCTGCAAACCGGCAAAGAGTTTGAAAATAAAGGAAAACTGGCAGAGGCATATAAACAGTATAAACTGGCCATTACTGTAAGCCCTCAAAATAAGGAAGCTGTTAAGGGCATTGACCGGCTGGAAAAAGAATTGCTCAAATGGGCAGAAAAATATTATCGGGAAGGCATGAAATTCCATAATCAGGGGAAATATCCACTGGCCCGTCGTAAATTTTTAACAGCTTTGAAATTTTGGCCGGATCATTCCAGAGCGCTTAAAATGCTTACTCCTCGCAAACACGTCAAATATAAAAAGTATATTGAGCATATAGTCAAACCGGGTGAAAGTCTTTCAACGATAGCGATGATTTATTATGGGGATTATAGCAAGTTTGGTATTATAGCTGAATACAACAACATAGCCGATGCCTCACTGACACATGCTGGTCAAAAAATCATAGTCCCTGAAATACAGGGGGTGCCATTTTTAACAGAAAAACAGGCTATCAAGACTGAAGAATTAAAAGAAGAACTTGAAGAGCCTGTAGATGAAGAATTAAAAGAAGAACTTGAAGAGCCTGTAGATGAAGAATTAAAAAAAGAACTTGAAGAGCCTGTAGATGAAGAATTAAAAAAAGAAACGGAAGAGCCTGTAGATGAGGTGAAAATCTATAGAGATCAGGGTGTCGAATTTTTTAACGAAATGAAATACCAGGAAGCTATTGCTGAATTCAACAAGGTTATAAATGTAAATCCTGATGATGCAATTACCATTGAACACCTTGGCAGGTCGCACTTTCAATTTGCCATGGGCTTGTTTGATAAAAAGGATTATTTGAAAGCAAAAAAGGAATTTGAAGTATCTCTCCAATACAATAAAAACTGCCCAACATGCCGGGAATACATCAAAAGAAGTGAAGAAACATACATGGGAATCCATTACAAAATGGGTGTAGCGCACTTTGGGAAAGAACAATTGATCAAGGCCATTATGGAGTGGGAGCTGGTCATGTCTATTGATTCCAACTATAAAGAGGTGGCAAACAATATCAAAAAGGCAAAAATTCTTTTGAAAAGACTGGAGGAAATAAAAAAGTCTCAAAAGGCCAACTAACAGGCAGCAAACCCGAAACCCGAAACCCGTGACACGTATGAAATTGCCTATTATTATTGTTCAACTTGTTCATATCTATGGGCCTTTTAAGGGTGAAATCCAGGAGTTTTCTGAATCAACGATCTTGATTGGTCGCCATCCTTCTTGTCATGTGCTATTTCCGAGAGATGTTGCAATCGTCTCTCGAAGACATGCACAAATTATCAGAGAAGGAAATCGTTTTAAGTTAATTGACCAGAGCGCCAACGGGACATTTGTGAACGGAAAAAGAGTAAAAGAAGCATACCTAAAAGATGGAGATGTTTTGATTTTTGCTGAAGGAGGGCCCAAGGTGAGTTTTTTGACCAAGATAGTGGAAAGTCAACATGAAATCGAAGATATCCCTTTGCCAACCTCACTGCAAGAACCCGAAATAGCCGGGGTTGAGAAGCCATCTATTGCCAGGGTTCAATCCGAATCTAACCTGGCAGAAGAATTTTCCATGCAGGAGATTCAGGTTCCGCTTGTCATTCAATTTGGCCCCACCATACGCTCTTTTAAAAAACTTCCTGTGACCATCGGAAAAAATCCGGATTGTGATTTAAGTATAAACCATCCAGCAGTTCTTGATCGTCATGCCCAGATCTTTTTCAGTCAGGATCAATACTGGATAAAGGATCTCACTGGACAGATGTTGATATCAATCAATGGGCGTCCTGTTAATTGTCAGAGTCCTTTAATCCCCGAAAACCTTGTGACATTAACTCTTCAGGGACCAACTTTCCGGTTTTTGAATGGTGGGCGTTTAGCAGAAATTGAAAAATCCGACTCTGAAGAAAGCGTGAACGTGCTTCCTGAAAAAGAAAAGACATGTCCGCCGGACAAGAATCAAGAAGGATGCATCAAAAAGGCCATGTCCATAAGCAACAAATTTTTAAGGCTTATCGTGGATTGGTGGAAAAATCTTTTTTAATGTTTGAGCAATAGTTCACGGTTTACAGTTTACAGTATGTGCTGCCAGAAGCTATAATATATAAGGAACGTGGACGAAATGACTCCCCAACTATGCATCACAGATTCAGGCCACCTTTGCCCGATTTCAAATCACAAAAGTATCAAAATAGCTCGCTATTCCATCAACTTTTGTGACTTGAGATCGAACAAATCTGACCCAAATCTATACGCCTACTTGTGGAAGTTATTTCGTTCCCGTTCCTAACTTATTGAAATGATTGATCTGCATTGTTTTGTATGGACTACCCTGTTGTCGGTTTACAGTTTTATGTTTTGATCAACTGTAAACTGCGAACTGTAAACTGTTACATATTTGACTTATGCGATGCAAAAACATACCTGAAATAAACTTTGTCGGCAAATCGGATAGTGGTCTTAAACGCACGAATAACGAGGACCGCTTTATGGTAAGGAGCGAACTGGGCTTTTGTCTCGTGGCTGATGGCATGGGTGGCGCTGCGGCTGGAGAAATAGCCAGCCGTATTTTTACTGAAATTACATTAGAGCTTTTTTCAAGCTCTGCCGGCAGATCTGAAAAAGAAACAATCGAATTAGTCCAAAGGGCTTTTAATTTTGCTAATGAAAAAATCTTGAGTCATGTAAAGAAAAATCCACATCACAAGGGAATGGGATGTACAGCAGAACTGATGGCCTTTTCCGATAAGGGTTTTGTTATCGGTCATATAGGAGACAGCCGAACTTATTGTTTAAGAGATGGACAACTCAAACAACTGACACTGGATCACTCACTTGTCCAGAATCAGATAGACCAAGGTCTGATTAGTCAGGCCGAAGCCAGAAACCATCCTCTTCGAAACGTCATTCTTCGGGCAGTCGGTATCAAAAAAAAATTAGCTCTTGATTTGATAAGGGGAATTACGTTTTCCGGCGATCTGTTTCTTTTATGTTCAGACGGCCTTTCGGATATGCTTGATGATAACCGGATCCGAAACATCCTTTTTTCTACAGCCACTTTGCTTCAAACAGTAGAAAAACTCATTGAATCGGCTAACGCGGCCGGAGGTTACGACAATATTACCGTTGTTCTAGCAGACATTTAAAGGGCGCCTGATCTCTCCTCACCACACAAAATTTTCCAGCGCCTGATCTCTCCTCACCACACAAAATTTTCCAGCTTCATCGGGTTCCTGATTCCCACCCATTTTAAAAAACCCATATAAATCAGTTGGAGCAAAGCGACTTCTTCTTTTTGTTCAACAGCGATTTCCACAACACTGAAATATTATAAATGTTATTAGTGGACAATTATCAAATATCTATTTATTTATAAGGCGTTAGAGGGTATTAGCCGATCTGGAAATAGCAAAATTATGACGATTAAAATACTGAGAATCATCTTGTAATATTTTTGATATCGATGAAAAAAAGTTATTTTTACAGCCGATTGTATGCTAATTTTATCGATTTCCTTATTAATATCAAGTTTTTATAGGCGCATTATAGGTATTATAGGCGTCATAATTTTTGCTATAGAAATTGAAATGAGCATATCATAACTTACTGAAAATATTAATTATAATATAATTAATATATTATTTAATTTTGACGCTTAAAATTGGGGTGCAATACAAAAAAGTGATAAAATATTCAATTGGGTAATTTTTTTGAATGTCGAATGTCAAACAGGGAATTATGAATGTCGAAGTGCGGATGTTTCTATAGGATTTAAGATAAAGATTTTGGGTGCGTTATCGGTCGTCGACGTACGACGAGTACGCCTTCCTCCCTCTATCCTTCCCAAAATCTTTATCTTAAATCCTATATTAGATGGTTTTGGAGCAAATAATGCCCACAAATGGAATTTAAATAGATTTTCCTTCCTTCATTATTCGACATTAAATCAGTATGTTCAATGGCTAAACTGTATTATCTTCATGCTGTCACTTTTTTGTATTGCACCCTACATGGATATGTTATGTCAATTTTGGACAATTGATGTTTTACGTTAATTAAAGAACAAAAAGTTCGAAAGTGTCCCGCCTTAAGTTGGTAGCCGGTAATTAACACTTGACAACCTAATCAATATCAGTTTAGAGAAAAGGGGGTGAATGAGTATTTTGGACGGAACAAGGAACCTCTATGATTTAAAAGTGTTTTATGGAAGGAGGAAGGATTATGAAAAACGTCAAATCTTTTTGGCTATGGACTGTCTTTTTTACCTTAACCTGTTTCTTACCCGTAAAAGCGCTTGCTGTAACGTGGTACATACCTGATAGTTATCCTACTATTCAAGGCGCTCTTGATGATGAAAATGTGATTGCTGGTGACGAGGTGGTGGTCAGGGATGGCACGTACTTTGAAAACATCAACTTCAATGGCAAAGCAATTACACTTCGTTCGGAAAACGGGGCTGATACTACCATTATTGACGGTGGCGGTGATGGCAGTGTGGTAACTTTTAATTCTTACGAAGGCGAAAATTCGGTATTGAATGGATTTACAATCCAAAATGGTGTTGCTCATAGTGGCGGTGGAATTTATTGTTACTATGCTTCGCCTACAATAACCAACTGTACAGTAAAGGGAAATACTGCTAATACTAATCATGGTGGGGGGATTTATTGTACACTTTCCTCTCCAGCTATAACCAATTGTACAATTATTGAAAATACAGCTAATGGCTCTGGCGGAGGAATTTTGTGCGAGTACGATTGCTACCCAACTATAACCAATTGTAAAATAAGTGGAAATGCTTGTTATAATGGTAACGGTGGCGGAGTTCATTTTGCCAATAGTTCCAATGTCATCGTGACTAATTGTATAATAAGTGGAAATACTGCTAGTAATGACGGCGGCGGAGTTCAGTGTTATCGAGCTTCTCCAATTATAATTAACTGTACAATCACTGGAAATGCTTCTAGTTGGGGTGGTGGAATTCTTTGCTATTGGTCATCTGCAACAGTGATAAATGGTGTTATTTGGGGCAATAAGGCTAGTAGCAGTAACGGTGGTGATGAAGTTTATTTGTGGTACATTGGAGATTCTATTACCATCAGATACTCTGATATCAATCCTAACCTTATTCAAGGTGCTGGAACGGCTAATTTGGATACTACCAATATTAACGCAGAACCACTATTTATAGATCCACAGCCAGCTTCGGAAGCACCTATTACTGCTGGCGATTACCATTTACAGGTTGGTTCACCCTGTATTGATACCGGCACAGATGACATAAGCACATACCCAAACCTTCCTACTGATGACATAGATGGTGATCCTCGACCACAAAGTGCAGGTTATGATATGGGGGCTGATGAGTTCTTCCTTATTGTGATAATTGATATTGATATTAAGCCTGGTAGTTTTCCAAATGCCATTAAATTACATGATAGTGGTAATATTCCTGTCGCTATCTTTGGCAGTGAAACATTCGATGTTATCACTATTGATGTAACAACTCTCCAACTAAATGCTGCCACTGTGCAGGTTAATAAAGGAAAGGTTTTTCTTGCTTCCTATGAGGATATTAATGGAGATGGTTTTTCAGATATGATAGTACATTTTGACAGAGGAGAATTTACCCCACAAGTAGGAGAAGAAGATTCTGCTACAGTAACAGGAAGCACTGTTGATGGAACTCAATTCGAGGGAACTGATTCTGTCAAAATAATTGAATAAATAGGAGTCGTTGACATTTTCTTTTCGCAAAGGCGACTGATAAAAACTCGCTTTTTGGTGGGTCGAATATAGGGGAAAGTGCAGGGTGAATTTATTTTGGCTCGCAAGCCCAAATAAATCAAGCAGTTAAAATTAGTTCTGAACAACCGTCTCCCAATGATGTATAAGGGTCTTCATTAATATTTCATCTGGGGGTAACTGCGTTGAACCTATGGGAAATCCTTGTTCGCCCCGTTCGCCCATTCAAAGAACAACGTTACCAGATCTGGGTTCTTTGCCGAAGATCGGCGAAACCCTTTGGTGCGCTGGAACTAGGGGAATGCTGTTTCTGAATGAACTTGATAGTATAGGAATTTCCATTTTATTGAGTATTAAATCAAGAGGTTGTGGAAAGTCCGCCCAAAGGGCGCTAATTTAACGGCAAAACTACCTGTGGAGGTTCATTCAGAAACAGCGTCCCATTCCTGCATAACAGGTTCTGTTCCCGATAACAGACGCTTAATGTTTTCAATATGGCGCAAGTAGATAAGTATTGATATTAAAGCGGCACACATTGCCAGTACTTTTGAATTAGTTACCTTCCATACAGCAACTGGAAGCATTAATGCCGCTCCGCAACTGGAAGCATTAATGCCGCTCCAAGAGATCCGACAGATACTCGGTTGCATAAACATATAAGCATTATAAAAGTCAGCAGGGCAAAAAAACACGCTATCGGTGAAATTATAATAAAACACCCCGTTGCAGTTGCAACACCCTTTCCACCACCCTTAAATTTTAGAAAAATAGGAAAAAGATGTCCTGACAAAGCTGAAATAGCTATAAGGGATACATATATTTCAGCCCAAAAACCATTTACATCCGTTAATTTGATTGCAAGATATACAGGAAACGCACCTTTAAACACATCGACTGCAAGGGTAATTATTCCTATTCTGTTTCCTGCTATTCTTCTAACATTCGTGGCGCCTATGTTGCCACTGCCCTTTTGCCTGATATCAAGGGTTGTAAACAACTTTGTTAAAATAAAGCCACAGGGAACTGAACCGAGCATATATGCAAAAATCACGAGTACCGGTAACTTTAATATATTTACAAGATCCATTATAAGTTATCCATGAAAAAGTACTGACCAGATTATAGTGATAATGCCCGCGAGAACAAAATGAGTCTCAACCAGAAATTCCAGCCTTATGCCGGGAAGCATATTGCCCCGTTCATAGGCTGAAAGAATTACAAATATGAAAACCGGACAGAACGCAAGCAAGAAGCCAAGAGTTGAGATAAACTGAAACGCACTCGACAGCAGCAATGTTGAGAGAATAACAATCAACATGATTTTTAAAAGGCGCATGGTCCGCTTTTCTCCCAATAATATTGGGATAGTTGCCCTTCCTACTATGCGGTCGCCCTGCATATCAAGGGTATCAAAAAAAGCGGTTCTGACAAAAACCATGCAAGCTGACAGAAAAAATACAATAATTGTGCTTACGTTAATACTTTCAGATACTGAAAGAGTAGGAAATATCGAAGTAACGATTCCCCAGGCGGCTGCTATAAGAACCGTTTTTGACCCTGATATATCCCTTATCCTGCGATATCTGCCTCCAAAAAGGCTTTCCGGCAAGAGCCTTATGTTATATGAAAGACCAAGTAAACTCATGAGGAAAAGAATCAAAAAAGAAGTAATACCCATAAGATAGGCGGCAATCAGGCCCGCACTGCCGGCAATTACAGCAAGAGCTGCGAGAAATACCTTATGCTTTCTGTAAAAAAGAGCTCTTTCAGGATCATTGTACTTATCTGCTTTGCTGCCGGTCAGGTTGTTTAGTATGTGCATGGACAGAACATAAAGTATAGATATAAGAATATGAGGGAAATAGTGCTCAATTCCCTGCAATCTGCTACAGGCGTAACACAGGCATCCGGCACCAAGGGAAACGTAGATGTTTGTCAAAAGAAGTGATCGTTGTATTGAAAAAAATGCTTTGCGCCATCTTTGCTCTTTTTTTAAAAATGAAGATTCAAGAGTTCTATAAACTCTTTTTATTATCCAGTTCGGAGTAGAAGCTCCTGCAGTCAAACCTATGTTTTGTGCTGAGGCAAGGGCTTTTAAATCAAGTTCATCTTCTGATTCAATGTGGCAAGAAGGTTTTCCTGATTCTTTTGCAATTTCAGCAAGCCTATGGGTGTTAGCGCTGTTATAGCCGCCCACGACTATCACTGCATCTACTGACTTTGAGAGACGTTTTACTTCTGTCTGCCGATTTGATGTGGAATCGCAAATAGTATTGAAGATTTTGTAGTGCGGAAATTTTTTGTTCGCCCATTTTTTCACTTCTTCAAAGAATTGTGTGTGCTGGGTGGTTTGAGCAACAATGATGGCCTTTTTAAAGGCAGGAAGAGAATCGAGGTCATTAATATTATCAATGGCATATCCCTTGCCATTTGAGTAGCCGAGCAGTCCTCTGACCTCCGGATGATCCTTGTCGCCAATAATTATTGATGTATAACTTTGCTCGGCGTGTTTTTTTATAATGGTTTGCACCTTGATTACACGTGGGCATGTGGCGTCTATTACTGTAAAGCCGGCTTTTTTCAGATTTTCCTTTGCCTGGGGAGGAACTCCGTGAGCCCTTATCAGGACAGTGCCTGAACCGCGATCCGGTATATCATCTATGACGGATATTCCCTTTTTTTTTAAAATGTCTAGGACGTGTGGGTTGTGTATCAGAGGACCATATGTATAGATAGGATTTTCGTATTTATTGGGCGCATCAAGAGCCATTTCAACTGCTCTGCGTACGCCCATACAGAAGCCTGCGGTCTTGGCAAGTAATATTTTCATCTAATCAGGTTCAGATATTATTGATATTATAGTTTAGGCTGCTATTTTTCCTTTAGATATATTTTATGATCAACAAGAGAAAGTGAATGAATACGCGCCTTTAAGAGTTTTTGTTCTCCAAATATGTTGTTTAATATAAGACCATCACCTTCGGGTTCGATTGTGTCAACAGCCTCCATCACCAGCTTTTCATCGTTTTCTTCAATAAGATAAGCATTTGCTTCACACATATTATTTTCCCCTTATTTATCCGTAAAATCCTTCAAATTTTCTTGTATCAGTAATTCAATAAAACGCGGAAGTGGAATTGAGGATAACCCTACTATTTCAACATTTTCTTGAGTTAACGGTATGAGAAGTTTTTTGGCGGGGCTGCTTGCAACAGCCTCTGCGATTTTTGGTGTTATTTCACCCATCATGGCATTTGCTAAAATTATACCGATAGGCCCTATAATAACATCAACGCTTTGTATGGTATGGACAATGGCATTTTCTCCGGATGCACCACGATTTGCTCTTGCCTTAAGCATCTGGGATGTTGCTATAGCATTTGCGCCTAAAGCTATAATTTCAACTTTTTCGCCAACATATTCTTTGAGTTTCTTTATAATCGTGCTTCCTATCCCGCCGCCTTGTCCGTCAATTACGCATATTCGTTTCATTGTAAGTATCTTTTCGTAAGGATTCGCCCAAAGTGTTCACAGTTAACAGATAACGCCTGAACCTTGAACCCTGCTTTTTTATATTGATTATAACTTTTTAATTTTTAACCTGTTTTTGCGTTTTATTTTTGAAAGTCGTTTTCTGGGTCCCTTCTTTTTTGTTGTAGGAATCCAGCCGCCCTTATTCTCCCTGTCGACACCCTTTGCAGACATATATTCTGCCATGGCTATTTTTTCTTCAAACATCGGCGAGCTGATAGTGGAAGCTCCTTGAGAAGCTACCGCATTAACTATTCCCATGTCTGAGCTGACAACTAAAGCTTTTTCCCTTTCTTTTGCGGCCATTTTTTTAATAACAGTATCGGCTAACTCACCATTGCGGGAAAACTTTATCTCGACTCCTTTTATTTTGTCCTCGCGCTGGAAGAGAAAAGGGGCATTCGTTCCGTCAAAGACAACGGTAATTTTGTGGCGCTTTATTTTTTTATACGCTACAAGCATATTAAGCAGAGCTTCTCTCCCGAGCTGAATGTTCTGCCTGTCAAGGTCGCTTAAAGTAGTTGACTGGCGTATTAGATTATAGCCATCAATAATTATATGAAGAGACATAGTAACTACTCAGGTTGTCTGGTTCAAGGTTCAAGGTTAACCGATTTACGATTTTTCCCTCAGTCATTGATTTCATTCGGTAAACATTATAAACTAATTAATTTTTAACCCCTGAACCCTGAACCAGAAACCAAGCTTTTTGTCAAAAACATTGCTCCATAATTGACCATTATTAACGAGGTCTGATGTCATCAGAATTATAGCTGTTTTAAAAGATCTATAAGGCGGTCAAGATCGTCGTTATTATAAAATTCGATTAGAATTTTTCCCTTTTTTCCGTGTCTTTTGATTTGAGTTTTAGTGCCAAGGTGACGTGAAAGATCATCCGCCAGACTTGAAAGGTATATTTGTTCTGAATCAGGTGGAGGTTTCAGGGGCTTTTTCTTTTCTGATTTCAACCGCTTGATCAAATTTTCTGTTTCTCTGACCGAAAATTTTTTTGAAACAACTGCCCGCCAGGCTGCAATTTGCTGTGCTGATGTATCAGCACCTAGCAGAGCTCTTGCATGCCCCATACTAAGGGTATTATCCATGATACTTGCCTTTATTTGTTCAGGCAGTTGTCTTAGACGAAGTAAATTTGCAATAGCAGATCTGCTTTTCCCTACCCGTTTTGCCACCTGCTCCTGAGTGAGATTAAATTCCATAATAAGTTGATGGAAGGCTTCCGCTTCTTCCAGAGCATTGAGGTCTTCTCTCTGTAGGTTTTCGACAATGGACATCTCCAAAAGCTCTGAATCTGTGATATTTTTTATAAAAGCGGGCACATAGGTGAGCCCTGCCATTTTAGCTGCGCGAAACCGCCTTTCACCGGCTACAAGCTCATAACCGCATCCATCCCTTCTAAGCAAAAGAGGCTGTATGATTCCCTGTTCTTTAATTGAGCTGCAAAGCTCTTCAAGCTCTTCTTGGGAAAAAATCATTCGGGGCTGATACCTGTTAGGGTGGATCAGATTTATATCACATTGGAAATAATCAATGCTATCGTTTTCAAAAGGTCTAAAATCAGGAATAAGTGCATCAAGGCCTCTTCCAAGTGCCATTTTTTTCCGTTTTATTAGATTTGAATCAGATTCTTTTTTTGGTTTTTCTTTAGGCATATTGCGACGTTAATTCGTCCCCGTTCCTTATGGAGATTTTTTAGTTTTCATTATTTCTTTTGCAAGATCAAAGTAACTTTTTGCTCCTGTAGAAGCGGCATCATACAGCAATATGGGTTTCCCAAAACTTGGAGCTTCTCCCAGTCGTACATTTCTGGGAATAATGGTTTTGAAAACAAGCTTCTTGAAATATTTCTCCGCATCTTCGGCTACTTGATACGACAGGTTAGTCCTTTTATCAAACATGGTTAAAAGAATGCCGGCAATTTTAAGATTCGGATTTAGACTGCGCTTTAAAAGCTTTACTGTTTGCAGAAGCTGGCCAAGCCCTTCCAAGGCATAAAATTCACACTGAAGTGGAATCAGCATTAAATCGGCTGCTGTCAAAGCGTTTACCGTCAGAAGGCTTAAAGAAGGCGGGCAATCTATTATTATATAATCAAATGAATCATTCAGTTGGTCAAGCAGTTTCTTTAATACAATTTCACGTTCAGGGTTTGACATCATTTCCACTTCAAAACCTATGAGCTCAACTCTTGATGGAATGATTTTCAGGCTATCTATATCGCAGTCCATAATAAGACTCTTGGGTTCGGTTTTTCCAATCAAGCCATGATATAACGTTTTGGGAATGCTGACCTTATCAATACCCATTCCTGTGGTGGCATTTCCCTGTGGATCACAATCAACAAGGAGAGTCTTTTTCTCTGAAACCGCTAACGCTGCAGATAGATTGATAGCCGTAGTAGTTTTTCCTACGCCGCCTTTCTGGTTTGCTATGCATATGATTTGTGACATGAAAAATTCCTAACACAAAACTTGTTATTTGAAAAGGATATATAATATGTTATAAATTAGTTTACGGATCATGGTTTACGGTTTTTTTAATAAATTTTTCAGAAACCTCACATGAAATATAAACCTGATTTGAATTTTCACAACTGAGTCTCTTGCTTCTTGTCAGCTTCTGTCTGATATATTTTGATTAACTGTAAACCGTGGACGGTTACAAATATTCATATGAAATTTTATAAAAAAATATTCGTTATATTTTCCGCTTTGATTTTATTAGCTGATGTATGTTTTCCAGGAGCGGCTTTATGTATTTCAGTTAAAAAGGAAGAAGAAATGGGGCGTGAATTCATGAGGGTTGTTTTAGAACACTTTGAACTCATTGAAGACCCTTTTATTGTTAATTATGTTAATAAGATAGGCAATAAGATTATTTTGGCTCTTCCTCCTCAGCCGTTCAATTACCGTTTTTATATCATAAAAGAAGATACTTACAATGCTTTTGCGAGTCCTGCAGGTAATATTTTTATAAACAGCGGGCTTTTTGAGGCAATGGAAAACGAGGAAGAACTTGCAGGAATATTATCCCACGAAATAGCTCATGTCGTATGCCGCCATATTTCTCAACGCATTGAAAGACAATCAAAAATTGGTCTTATAACACTTGCAGGCATAGCTGCAGGAATATTTCTTGGAATAGGGGGAGCCGGAACGGCATCCAGCGCATTAACCTTAGGGTCTGTTGCTGCCGGGCAATCAATTTCTCTTGCATACAGCCGCGAAGATGAAATTCAGGCTGATCAAATAGGTTTAACGTACCTTAACAAAGCAGGATACAGTGGTTCCGGCCTGTTGACAATGCTGAAAAAAATCAGGAGTAAACAGTGGTTTGGCTCGGACCAGATTCCTACCTATCTGACTACTCATCCAGCTTCGGAAGATCGTATTGTATATATTGGGTCCTGGCTTGAAATTAGTGAAAAACCATCGGGGCGGGTGTTTAGTATTGATTCTTATGATTTTCAAATAACTCATACGCGGTTTGTTGGTATGCATGGAGAGAAGAGCATTGTATTAAAAAAGTTAGAAACCCGGATCGCTGAATGCCCCTCAGACCCAATGGCGCTTTATGGGTATGGACTTGTACTGGCAAGGACCGGAAATTTGAAAGATGCGCAAATCAATCTTAAAAAGGCACTGGAGAAAAGAGCTTTTGATTCTCATATATTAAAAGATCTTGGAAGGATATATTTTTTTGATGGTCGTTATGAAGAAGCATTAAAAACCCTTGAAGCCTCTTTAAACATAGCGCCGGATGATATAGAATGCCTTTTTTTTCTCGGCCGTGCTCAGGCAGGGCTTGGAAGGTATGGAAATGCTGAGAATACATTTGAAAAGCTCATAGAAAAAGATCCGGATTATAATCAGGCGCTGTATTTTCTTGGCGATGCCTATGGCAGACATGGCAGGATGGAGGATGCACATTATTATCTCGGGTTATATTACAAGAACGAGGGGAATTTTAAGAATGCCGAATTTCATCTTAAAAGAGCCTTAAATACAAATGACCCGGATAAGAAACTTAAAATAAAAGAAATACTTAAAGAAATTAGTGGAAATAGGTAGAAGGTGGAAGGCTGAAGACCGAAGGCTAAAACCAAAACTTCCTTCCACCTTCAGCCTTCCACCTTCAGCCTTCCACCTTCAGCCTTCCACCTTCCACCTTCCACCTTCTACCTTCTACCTTCTACCTTCAGCCTTCCACCTTCTACCTTAACAATTTCGGTCAAAATGGGAGAAATGCATACTAAGAGCCTATTTCAGTAGGCGACTAAACGCGAGCCAAAAGGCCTGTTGGAAGGGCACGAACCATGTGTACATGGCCTACTGAAATAGGCTCTAAGTGTCGCTCGACCTGGACTTTCCCCCGCAGTGCGTACCCCAAGGTTATATAAGTTGACAACGCCCCAATCCTATCATATTTAATTGATAAATATTTCCCTGAAAATGAGGCCAATAAGCTTGCAGCTCTTGAGTCATATAATAAGCATTTATACAGACCAAATACTTATTTACATAAGTGGTGGGCTCGTCGGTCTGGCACGACCTTTCGTTACATACTTAAGCAACTGGTACAGCATTCGGGAAAACGAAATTTTTATGAAGCTGGTGGCCTGGAAAGCAAAATCATTTTTGATCCCATGATGGGTGGTGGTACGATTCTTCATGAGGCCATTCGAATGGGAGCAAGTGTTATAGGAATAGATATTGATCCGATCCCTGTCCTTCAGGCAAAAGCAAGCTTAACTCAATCTTCTCTGAAACACAAAAAAGATATATTTAGCTGGTTTTTCAAAGCATTGAAGGACAAATTAGCTCCATTATACAAAACTTTTTGCCCCATCTGCAATCTGGAAAGTGAAATCCAGTTTACATTGTATGGGCCGCGTAAAAGGTGTTCATGCAGGGAAGTGATTTTTGTGGATAGCCTTTTATTACGACAGGCTAATCACCATGATGTAAACATCTGTTCAACATGCCATGAAGTTTACACAGGCAAAACTCATAGCTGCCGGAAGCAGGCAAACACTCCATTAATTTTAAAAGGCACAAGGTGTTGTGAAAAGTGCGGCTCTGGATTTGCCGACATTTTAGATGAACCATTTTCAAAGCGTTATATTCCTCTGGTAATTGTCGGATCATGCACCGAACATGGAACATTTTTTAAATCAGCAGACAATGATGATCTGGCAGTAATAACTCAAGCCCTTTCTCAAACAAAACATATTTTAGGGTGGTCCCTGCAAAACAGTGCGGGTCAATAATTTGGCACTGGTTCAGTTGAAGAGGTGATTTAATTATATCAATAGGTTGCAGTGCCTTATGGCAAACTGGCACAACCAACATAACTAATTGTTTTTACAGGTATAATCGACAAATTCGAGTCTTTTTCATCTATTCAACTGAACCAGTGCCAATAATTTAAACAAGTTACATATTATAGCTTCTGGCGACACATGGCGAAAAATCAGGTGTTTACAAAGCAAGACAGGGCGATATTTCCAAACCTGCATTGCTTTGTAGGAGACTACCAGAAAATGCAACATTGTCCATATGCTTCATCTTTGTGTTATGATCGGTATGCGGAATGTTTTGAGGCTTATAAGAGGATTTCCACCGAGTGGGAATACATGCGCCAATGGATTCATGATAATTTGCTTGTTAGCCTGCCGCACAAAGAAAATATTTCCATTTTGAGTGTTGGTAGTGGTTCTGGTGACTTCGATCTTCAGCTTATTGAGATTGTTGCATCAAAATTTAAGAGCGTGGACTATGTGGCTGTAGAACCCAACAAGGTACACAGCCAGCAATTTAAGATAAGAACTATCAACTATCCCCTGCAAGGTGTTCGATTCAAAATTCATACTCTGCCTTTTGAGGAATTAAGAATCGACACACGTTTTGACCTTATTCACCTTAGTCATTGTCTTTATTACATTCCCGATAGAGCGGGAGCTGTTTTGAAAGCGTTGAACATGATTGTTGATCCTGGCATAGTATTAATTTTTCATCAAACTCCTGTGGGTATCAATCAGATTCAGCGGAGGTTCTTGAAAAGAGTCAAGGGAACAGAGAAGGACATGTTTTCCAGCAAAGAGCTCCAAAACATTTTGCATCAATATCATATTAAGTATCGTCTTAACATCATAGACAGTTTTATGGATATTTCCGATTGCCTCATAGCTGATTCTGAGACTAGCCAGAAGCTGATCAGTTTTTTTCTGGAGTGCGATACTCGTCAATTGTTGCCAGAAATCGGGCACGAGATATGCCAGTTTATCAAAGAACTTTCCTGTAACGATCAAGGACATAGTCTCATTTTTCAGCCGATAGCTGTATTCTCTCTTTTCAAAAGCCTATAGAGAAGGATAGTGTTAGGTCTGCACATTTGACAGGAGGTGTGAGTTATGGCTGGTTAGAGAACTTAACCTGCAACCTGGAACCCGTAAATTAAGAGGAGAAAATTGTTATGGTTAAAAAAACTGTATTGGTCTTATGTATTATTTGTTTTTTTGTGTCCTTATCATCTATATGTTCGGGAAAGGCTTTTGGAGCTGCAAAACCTTATATTTTTGGATTGCTTCTTGTGGGACCTTATAATGACCGCGGGTACAGCCAGTCCCACTATGAAGGGGGAAAATATGTTGAAAAAACGGTATCCGGTACAAAGATGCTGTATATTGACAAGGTTAATCCTGGCGACCGCCCTGGAGTCACAATTCCCCAGTTGGTTGATGATATGGTGGAAAAAGGGGCAAGGTTTATTATTGCAAATTCGGATGACATGAAGGACGGAATACGCGAGGCCGCATTCATGCATCCTGATATCTATTTTGTGCATTGTTCAGGAGATGATGTTCTGACCGGAAAGGCCCCGAAAAATCTCAGCAACCTTTTTGGCCGTATGGAATACGGGAAGATGATAGCGGGCTTTGCAGCGGCGTTAACCACAAAAACAGGCAAAATAGGCTATCTTGGCCCTTTGATCAACGAGGAAACCCGTCGGCTTGCCGCATCATGTTATTTAGGCGCAAAATATGCCTGGGAAAAGGTACTGAAAAAAAACTCCAACGATTTAAAATTTCAAGTTACCTGGATAGGTTTCTGGTTTAACATTCCGGGTGTTACCGCCGATCCTACCCAGGTTGCTCAGAATTTTTT
Organism: Desulfobacteraceae bacterium; assembly: GCA_014237365.1. GTDB lineage: Bacteria > Desulfobacterota > Desulfobacteria > Desulfobacterales > ETH-SRB1 > B13-G4. Next base: position 36,680 of record JABZFQ010000206.1, read on the forward strand.
CAACACGGGATATGATGTTGTTGTTTCGGGTATTGACACAACGGAAAACGTTGTTGTTGCAAGACAAAAACGGATGCAAGGGAAAAATGTATGGGCAATACCATATGACTATGAAGGCGCGTGTGAAGGCGCTGATGATGTATGTTTGGGGGTTCCCTATTTCAACTGGGGACCCGGTTATGTTAGGCTTATCAAAGCGTCGAAATCAGGAAACTGGAAATCTGAATGGCTCTGGTTGGATCCTGACTGGAAAAACATCAATGATCATGACAGCAGTTCCATAGGATTTGCGGCCGGGCCAGCCCTGCCCTCAAAGGCAAGACAGCACACAGATGATTTTATCAAAAGACTTGGCACAGATAAATTGAACCTGTTCAAAGGACCTCTGTATTACCAGGATGGCAGCGTATTTCTTAAAGAGGGTGAGGTCGCCACAGATAAAAAGATCTGGTATATGAAGCAGCTTTTAAAGGGGATGGCTGGGCAAAGCGGCACATTGTAGTATTGAACGGCTCAAATAATGAAATGCGAATATTGCTTCAAAACATTCACAAACACTACGGCTCTGTGAAGGCCAATGATGGTGTAACCATTATGGTGGAACCGGGTATGATACACGGGATTCTCGGTGAAAACGGCGCAGGGAAAAGCACGTTAATGAAGATTCTGGCTGGTTACACCCAGAAAACAAGCGGCACGATTTTAGTGGATGATTTCCCTGTAAACTACCGGTCCTCTGCCCAGGCTTCAAGTCTGGGCATTGGTATGTTATACCAGGATCCGCTTGATTTTTCCAGTTTATCTGTTCTGGACAATTTCATGCTTGGACAGATGAATGGCATTACAAAACTGCTCTCACTCTCATTTTTAGGGTGCGGGCCGGCAGTGCACTTTAGGAAGAAATTTGAACAGATTGCAGATCATTTGAATTTTTCTCTACAACCGGATGACTCTGTTAAAAGCCTGACTATCGGCGAAAGACAGCAATTGGAGATCCTGAGACTTCTATCTCAGGGAACGCAAATACTGATTCTTGATGAACCGACCACTGGCATATCCGGCATACAAAAGGAAATACTTTTCAATGCGTTGAGAGAACTTGCTTCAGAAGGCAAAAGTATAATACTGGTATCTCATAAGCTTGAAGATGTTGAATCCCTGTGTAACAAAGTTACTGTTCTGCGCCGGGGAATGGTAACCGGCGAAATGGATAAACCCTTTGACACAGGCCGCCTGCTGAAAATGATGTTTGGCTCGCCTCCTGTTTCCTCATCCCGTCTAAGGGTTCGCTCAAGTACAGCGTCCGGAGAAGATGTTCTTGTAATGATCAGGGTCTCTGCCCCAGGAGAACGCACAGGTCTGAGAAACTGTAATATCGTCATTCGCCAGGGAGAAGTGGTCGGGCTGGCAGGTCTTGAAGGAAGTGGACAGGGTGTTTTTCTTCGTATTGCCGCAGGATTGAAGATACCTTCCAGCGGAGAAGTGCATCTTCAGGGCATAAAAACGAATGGAAAAGATTACCACAAATTCAAACAAATGCGGGTCAGTTTTCTTCCGGGTTCCCGACTTGAAGGGGGGTTGATATCCGGTTTGAGTATTGCCGAGCACTTTGCTCTCCAGGATAATCGCAAAGGTTTCTTTGTCAGATGGACGGATGCATTTGAAAAGGCAAAAAAGCGTATTAAGAGTTTTCGTATCATGGGAACACCTGAATCATTGGTAGAATCTCTTTCTGGGGGTAACCAGCAACGCCTTCTTCTTTCATTTTTGCCTGAAGATCCCATCTTTCTTCTTCTTGAAAATCCCACAAGAGGGCTCGACATAGAGACTGCATACTGGTTCTGGCAGCATCTTCACAAATACTGTGAAAACAACACAGCCATTGTTTTTTCATCTTCGGAACTTGATGAGATATTCATGGCTGCTGACCGGGTGCTTGTATTTTTTGATGGCATAATTATTAAAGATGTTAAAACAAGCGAAACTGATATTCATGAATTAGCCCACGCGATTACCGGGAAAACATGAGAGCCAGTTTCAAAACGTCCCATTTTGCCCAATCTCTGCGTCAGGCTCAAATTTTAATCCTCGAAATACTCAATGTATTCCTGTGGTTAAAATTTTCGCCTTCCTTGACCTTGAACAAACTGAAACGTTTTGAAAGTGGCTCATGAGAAAATTTATCAGATATTTCTTTGGAATCAAACTGACATTAATTGCAGCATTCTCTTTCACCACACTGATTCTTCTCCTGTCCGGAGCCTCCCCATTTGCCGCATATTATCATATCTTTAAAGGATCATTAGGTTCCTGGATTAAATTTGCTCATGTTATAGCAGCATGGATACCTCTTACACTTTGTGCCTGCGGTCTTCTTTACACCTTCAGAATCGGTCTCTGGAATATTGGTGTTGAGGGGCAGATGATGATGGGATCTGTTTTTACAACATATGCTCTCCGCCTGGGGATTGAGAGCCATCATCCGGTATTGTTTCTGGTTTTGTCTTTTGCAGCCGGACTCATCGGCGGAGGAATATGGGCATTGATTGCCGGATTTTTAAAGACAAAAGGAGGGGTGAACGAAATTTTTGCGGGACTCGGATTGAACTTTGTGGCCCAGGGAATTATTCTCTGGCTTATATTTGGTCCCTGGAAGCGGCCCGGAATTGCATCCATGAGCGGAACAGCGCTTTTTCCTCCCCAGTTGTGGATGCCTTACTTTTCCTCCATACGCCTTTCACCTGTGGCCCTCTCTCTTGCATTGATCGCTGTTATTTTGACAGCATTGATGTTGCGTTATACCAGGATCGGCCTGAGTTTAAGAGCAATTGGAAATAATTCCCATGCAGCCTATCTGTTCGGGTTAAAACCCGGCAGATATATGTTGCTTGCCATGATCTTTGCCGGAGGATTTGCAGGTCTTGCAGGAAGTATTCAGGTAACCGGTGTATATCATCGGCTTCTACCTGCTATTTCAAGCAATTACGGATATCTGGCGCTTCTTGTCGTGATGCTTGCCAACTACAATGTCTGGATAGTGCCGGCGGTTGCCTTGTTTTTTGCATGTTTGAATGTCGGAAGTATCCAGTTACCCATGATGCTCCGGCTGGATTCATCATTAAGTGGCGTTATACAGGGAGCGCTGGTATTGGCAACGCTTGCCGTGCACGCATGGCAAATCAGGAGCAAAGATAAAAAATGGGTGAACTGAATTTAAGCATATTGTTTGCCGGCGTTATTGGCGGAGCTACTCCTATTGTGCTGGCAGCTCTGGGGGAAACGATTACGGAAAAAGCAGGACTTATCAACCTTTCCCTGGACGGTTCCATATTATTGAGCGCAATGGCCGCTTTTGTGGTTGCATTTGAAACCGGCAATCTTATTATGGGCTTTGTCACAGGCGCAGTGGTTGGCGCAGTTGTTGCCGGCATTGTTGCTGTTTTTAGTGTCTATCTCGGTCAGTCCCAGGTTGCCGTGGGATTTGTTTTAACACTCATGGCCCGTGATCTTGCATATTTCCTTGGCAATTCGTATTCGCGTCTGCAAGGCCCTCAAATTATGCCTTGTCCTATTCCGTTTTTGAAAGATCTTCCATTCCTCGGATCAATTTTTTTCAACCATAATTTGCCGGTTTATTTCAGCCTGCTTCTTATAGGTTTTTGCTGGTGGTATATTTATCAAACCCCTTTGGGGCTTCAGTTGAAATCGGTGGGAGAGCATCCCTCAGCCGCCTATGCCAGAGGGACAGACCCGCGAAAGGTACAGCTTTTTTATGCGGTTTGCGGTGGATTGCTTGTGGGACTTGCAGGTGCTACATTTTCTCTTTTCACCAAACCGGGATGGGGACGTCCCCAAGGAGCAGAAGGAACAGGGTGGATTGTGCTGGCTATCGTTATTTTTGGCGGATGGAATCCGATAAAGGTCGCGATTGGGGCATACCTTTTCTCTTTTTTGCAGATTATTGGTATTTACTGCCAGGCATGGCTCCCTTCAGTGCCAGCACAGGTTTTCCAGGTTGCGCCGTTTCCTTTGATGATTTTTACAGTTTTGCTGATGCCTCTTGTTGAGAAAAAATCCGTGCTGAGATGGGCTGAAAACAAACCTGGTATTAAATTTGTGCTTCAAATTTGTTCAGGGACAGCTCCAACCGCTTTAGGCAAGCCATACAGGCCGGATTGATCTGGCCCAAAAGTCCCTCCTCTTATAATCCTTACCCGCAAAAACGATCTGTTAAAAAAGCAATGAGATGAAAATAGTTGGATTAACCTCCCAGCCGTAATCTTTCCCGAAAAAATTTCTTGAAACTTCTATTTCAGTACCAATATAAGCGTTTGACAAGAAACTGTCTTTGCCTGAAAAATTTGACAAGGGCAAACGCAACTGCGGTTCTGCTAAGAAAACATGCTTCTCATCATCTTTCCAGTAATCAAGAAAACCGTTAAAGGAAAAATCCCAATTTCCCAAGCGAAAAGGTTGGCCCCAGGCAAAAGTAAGTTGATAGGAAACATCCTGTGTTGTTTCTTTACGCACCAAAAAATGTACATTTGAAAATCCAAAATTTGGTTGCCACGCAAAGTCTATGCTGATTCCGTAAAGCCAAACCTGATTAATAAAATCGCGATCACTGTCATTGTATTGGACAGTTGCGTAGACTTCACCAAGATATTTTACAGGCAATATCCTGACGCCAAATATATTGTCTAAGCTAAAACGCGGAGCATATTCAAAATATAAGGAGTCAGCTCCCGCCTTAAAGTTTGGCTTACCCTCAATATCCAGAAAGAAAAAGTTATCCCCATATTTCCACTCGGAAAAGTGTTCAAAAGTAGCTGTCCAGATATCCTTTTCCAGTGGTTCACGATCAAAATCAGCATGAAGCTGGAGTTCTGTAGAGGAGAAATAAGCTTCTTCCTCTGCTGCTGCCGGCATCACAGCAGCCGTCAAGACGCATAAAAACAACACACATACCCACATCATCAATTTTTGACCGATATTCGCAAATTTATTCATCAGACCATTTTCCTCCTTAGATTTGATAGGTGTTAAGTTTTCCATTTTTTGAGTAAAACAGAACACTTTATTTGTGTTTTTCTTTATATTTACCACATCTTTTCAAAAAAGTCAACGACTGCACAACCATCCATAAAAACAATCAACCCCTTGTAAAAACTTCAAGAATGTGCTTTCTATCAATTGAGTTTTCAAGTGTAGGCGTAAGCTATATATCAAACGGCAAAAATGGTTATGAATTTTGATGCTCTTCCGCTAATACTTTGCTTATATTTTGATTTTACTTTGGATATTTCGTAGGTTGGGCTGAACAAAGCGAAACCCAAAGGTCTTAAGCTGTAGTTGAGTTTCGGGACTCTGTTTCTCAACCCAACTTACATGAACGATCGAAGCGCAAGAATTCATAAAGCGCTTGATTGACCACATTCCTCTCAAAGGATTCAAGATGGTTCGATATTATGGTATTTATGCCAGCCGCAGTAAATCAATATCAACAAAAATTCTCCAGGGCTGCAAACGTTTTATCCAGATAACAATTGAATTCATTACCAATGATTCGAAGTCGTTAAGGAACGTGGGCTCTAATACGCAGACCAGACTGGAAGAAGTTCACGGGTGTTAACCCTATATTTAGCAGTTTGGGACCAAAATATGCCGAATGACGATAAAAAAAAGATAATTCAAAGTGAACATTTTGTTGCGTCGACAACAGAGAGCGATGGTCCTCAAAATATAATCAAGGATAAAATTCAGATTACTGCGTGTTGGAAAGTAAAAGACTTTTGTTTTGATTTTGGCAGCGCATTTGTCAGGACAAATTCGATAGAGGATTTTGAAGATCTATTTGTACTATATGAAGAAACAAAGAAAGAATGGAATGGTCCTCCGCCTGTTGCCATTTTTGGTCATGCCGATCCGGTGGGAAAAGATGATTTCAATAAAAAACTGAGTGAGAATCGGGCCAGGGCAATTTACGGCGTCCTTACCAAAGATGTTGATATTTGGGCAGATATTTTTAGCGATGAAAAAGATGCCAAACATCTTCAACAGAGATTAAAGGACCTGAAAGAAGTAGGCGATGATGAACTTGTCCATCCAGGCGAGGTTGATGGCATAATAGGCCATAAAACAAAGGATGCCATAAAAGCATACATGGAGAAACTGTGCAGTTCCAAGCTCGAAAAGAAAGATTTTTTTACCGAGTCAGGCGCTGAAGGCGAGGGGAAATGTGCCTGTCAGGGATGCAGTGAGTTTAATCCGTTGCTAATGTTCTCAAAAACGGAATGGGATGAGTACAAGAGTGCAGAGGATAAAACCAGGTGGAATGAAGAAAATGAGGTCAACCGCAGGGTAATAATCTATTTATTCAAACCGGGCACTATCTATAAACAGGGCAAATGGCCATGCTCGGCCGGCACAGTTGAGGGGTGCAAAAAACGATTTTACAGTAATTCTGACATACGGCGTCAATTTCAGGCAAACCCCAAGACATATCATAAGGACAAAGATACCTTTGCCTGCCGGTTTTACGATAGGCTTTTTGATAAACCGTGTGAGAACAATAAGGCAGAAAATATTGTATGCTGTATTGACTCTCATATGCATATCAATAGCGGCAACTGTGCACCTTTACCGTTACTTTGGGATAAAGTACCGACATTTGATTTTTTTAAACCAAAGAGATCAATTATCAACTGGTTTGCTGAGCGTGTCAAAGAACAAGTAAGCAAGGTACAACCAAACGAAACAAATGAGATCGGAGATAATGCGGTAAGGGACAATGAATCTACTTTTGAAAAAAATATATATAAAGATTATAAAAAAAAGGATATGGGAAACATACTATATACTCCCATGGTGGTGATGCCTATGGATATGGAGTATGCTCATATCGACGGATATAAAGGAGAAAAAATATATAAGTTGGTTGCCAGTCGCTATTATTACTACAGTTACTATGACGAGGGCGGCATACGGATAATAGTTGATCCTGATAAACTGCATAATTACAATTATAAAGACCTGTATGAAGAGAAAGGACCTTACTATTACTATTATGACCGTAAATCGGTAAAATATTATGTCGATGAAAAATCAGTTAAGGATGAACAAAATAAAACTTTGGTTTGGCTGAAACTTGAAGAAACTGATATGTATCAAGACTGGATTCTACAAAAAAAACAAACCGTCGCTGCCTGCCTGAAGCATCCCTGGAAACTCCTTCCCATGTTTCATTATGATCCAAGACGATGGAGAAAAGAAAATTGGAGAATCCCATTTAATGATATAGCAACTAAAAAAGGTAATAATGAGGGTATGTTTATTGGTTTTAAAATGTATACTGCCCTGGGATACAAACCATTGGATGCTATATTAAAAAAAGGTCTGAGTAATTTTTATCAAAAATGTAAAGATGAAGAAATTCCGATATTATGTCACTGTTCTCCAGGAGGAATGTATACCCATGATCGAGATATGTATCTTGATTTTGACTATAAAAAGAATCCAGGTCAGGTTGAGGATTATAAACGTACTTTTTGGTTTGATAAAAAGGTTGACTATTTTAATGATAAGTTTGTGCATCCAGGGGCATGGGGAGAGGTGCTTGAAAAATATTCAGGGCTTAAGCTTTGTCTTGCTCATTTTGGTGGTTCTGCAGATGATTGGAAGGATTGGAGCAAAGCTGAAGATATAGAAAAGTGGTATGCCGAAAAAGAGGAAGAAAAATGTTGGATCAAACAAATAGTAAGATTGATGAAGATGACGGAAAATAAAAACTTATATACGGACATATCCTGTCATTTTATAGAAAATCATAAAAACCAATTTAAATGGTTACTTGAAAAAGAGAATATACTAATAGAACGGATTTTATTTGGAACCGATTGGTATATGACATTATTGAATAACAAAGCTTACGACGATTATTGTATGGAAGCAAAAGAAGTTATTGACGATATCAGTTTGAAAGTCACTGGCGACCCAAATAAGCTATGGATACACTTTACTTTAATAAATCCCATGAAATATTATGGTTTGAAAAATAATGCCAAGTGTTTGGCAGAGGGTTTAAAAAGTAAGGCTAAAGAATTGATAGAAGAAGAAATAGAAATAGATCTCAATGAAATTGAGAAGGGCTTAAAAATAATTGAGAAGTTAGATCCTTATGTAGGTCTTAAATCTAAAAATTAACCAAAAGATTAAATCAGGAAACATGATGTTTGCTATTAATGGAAAATTGTTTAATAAAATAAGTGTATTCTTTATTGCAATATCAGTAAGTTGTTTGTTCCAGACCGATGTATATGGAGGGAAAAAAACAATGGCTTCATTATATGAACTTGATAGAACAAGTGTCCCTGTTATACAACCACAAATATTTCCATTAAAAGAAGATATTTATCATATATTTGCTGTTCCTGAATATAATGCAATAGGAACTAATGATTTAGATAATGCTATAACTCTTCTAAGATTTCAAAAAGACAAAATTCAGTATGATTTAAGGGCAAAAAATTTTTTAAAGCAAGTCAGTGGGGGTGGACTTAGATTTCTTCCTGTGTTCTCAAAAAATACGATAGGATATGCACAAACAAGACGATTTGTTTTATTTAATATAAAAAAAAATACTCATAAAAGGTATACAATTAGTAAAGATATGTCTGACTACCCAGAAAAGGTAGCTATAATTGATGCCAAAAAGAAACATTTTCTTATTGAAATAACACATTATAAAAGTGATTACGATGACAGTTGTGACAGGATTCTTCAATTAATTGATTTTGGCTCAGAAAAGGAGAAGGTTTTATCAAGTGTTAAGCTTGGGGAAAGAGACCTGTGGACAGTATTGGACAAGACAATCTTTGTGTATTTTCGCAATAACCTTAGAGCAATGAACATAAATTTTGAACCAATAGAGCATCCTTTTGTTTCTCTTTTTAATAATAAAAAAGAAACATTCGGATTTTTAACTCAATTAAAGATGCATCCTTCATTGCCGTTTGCTGTATTTGTTGAGCTCAAGGGCAAAAGGTACAAAAGCACGCTATGTATGGCATCATGGGCTAAGAATACTTCTGATAAGGATCAGCCCTTTATAACTAAACTCGTAACTTGTAAGGCTTATAATCTTGAATATTCACCAGATGGGAAATGGTTGATTTTTAAGGATTCAACTCATAAACCGGCCAAATATTACCTAATGTCTGTGGACCCGGAACTTCCTTATTTTCTTGGCGAGCCAATGTTGCTTGGAGAGGTTGATCAAAGATTTTCATCGGCATGGATTTCTAACCCTTTAAGTTTTGTTGTATCGGAGCTTGATAAACTTATCAAATGGGATATTACAAGTTTATATGGACGTATGCTGTTAAAAAAGTTTCAAAAGCAAGAGCAGAAGATACAAAAAAATGCGGAGTAGAAAAACAAAGGCAGTAACTGAGGCAATTACTGAAAATTATAAACAATGTAGTAATTTACTATATGAAAAGATGAAGCTCAGTTGATCAATTATCTTAAAACAACTTGATTGAGAGAGGAATTTTCGAAACAATAGTCTTTGGTCAAATACAAATTATGACACTATTCGGATCGGCCGGTGAGGTCAGATTTTTATTTCAGATAGCAGAAATTGATTTGCGTGTTGTGGACTTCACAGCAGCCGAAACTATTTCCTCGCCATATAATGTCGATCTCACCCTGGCCTCGGAAGATGAAATTGATTTCAATGATATGATCGGGAAAAAAGCTTTGCTGATCATCATAGGTGATGAAGAAAACCGGTATTTCCATGGGGTAATCAATAAGTTCACACAGGGAGGCAACAGGGGTCGTTTTTATCTTTATGCGGCAACCATGGTACCGTTTGTCTGTTTTCTTTCTTTTATGCAAGACCTGCGCATTTTTCAAAACAAGAAAGTCCCTGATATTGTTGAGCAGATTCTCAAGGATGGTGGTATTACCACTGATTGTTTTGAATTTAGACTGCAAGGTCAGTATCAAGAAAGAGAATACTGCGTGCAATACCGTGAAACCAATCTGGATTTCATATCACGTCTCCTTGAGGAAGAGGGGATTTTCTATTTTTTTGAGCATACTCACGACAATTATCTCATGGTCTTCGGAGACGGCATGGTGAACTATCAGCCGATTGCCGGAAAAGCGGATATTGTGTTTCACCTTCCCGATGCTATGGTGGCCGAAAAAGAGTATGTACACAGATTTAACCTCTCACAGCAGATCCGGTCCGGCAAGGTTACTCTAAGAGATTTTAATTTTAAAAAACCCTCTCTTGATTTAACCTCCCAAAAGGAGGCCGACTCTTTTCAAAAGTTAGAAGTATACGATTATCCGGGGGAATACTCTGATGAGGGCACAGGAAAAAATCTATCCCTGGTTCGTCTTCAAGAAGCCGTGGTTTTTAAAGACCAGGCAGAAGGGCAAAGTCTCTGCTCTTGCTTTATCCCCTGTTTTACATTCAATATGACCGGACATGAACGCGACGATTTCAACCAGGAATATCTTCTTGTCGATGTGAATCACACAGGCTCACAACCCCAGGTGCTTGAGGAGCAGGCCGGTTCCGATCTTGAGTTCAGTTATTCAAACGGTTTTCTTGTTATCCCTTCTTCGGTGAATTTCAGGCCGCTAAGAAAAACAGCAAAGCCGGTTGTGGAAGGAGTTCAGACCGCCATAGTAGTAGGTCCAAGCAGTGAAGAGATCTACACTGACGAATACGGCCGGGTTAAAGTCCAGTTTCACTGGGACCGGGAAGGGAAAAAAGATGAAAAAAGCTCCTGCTGGATTCGCGTATCAAGCGATTTTGCAGGCGCAGAGCACGGCTGCATATTCACACCCCGTATCGGCCAGGAAGTAATAGTCCGCTTTCTGGAAGGCGATCCTGATCAGCCGATTATCACAGGACGTGTTTATAATGCCGCTACTATGCCCCCTTACACCCTTCCGGATAAAAAGACCAAAAGCGCTATCAAGACCAACAGTTCTTTTGGAGGAGACGGCTTCAACGAAATCCGGTTTGAAGACGCCAAGGGTGATGAAGAGATATTTGTCCATGCGGAAAAAGAGATGAATATTCGGGTCAAAAATAATCGCAGAGAGTGGATAGGCAATGACCGGCATTTGTTTGTCTATCTGGATGAACAGGACGGCGGAGATAGCGGGAACAAGTTTGAACTGGTGGAGCGGGACAAACATGTTATTGTAAGGCGTGACTCCATAGAGGAGATTCAAGGGGATAGTCACTTGAATATCAAAGGAAAAAAGGCCGTCGAAGTGACCGGATCACACTCTGTCACCGTGCATGACGATATGATCGAAGTCTTTGACAAAAATCACAGCATGGAGGTTGCCCAGGACTATTATACCAAAGGGATGAACGTAGTAATTGAGGCCAAGACAGGTCTGACCATCAATGTGGGCGGTAATTTTATTACCATTGATTCCAGTGGAGTTACCATATCCGGTTCAAGTGTAAACTTCAACGAAGGCGGATCAGCTCTTTCAGGAAGCGCGGGCAGCTCAGTGGCCCCTTTGGCGCCACTCGAAGCGGAAGCCGCAGGCTCGGCATCGCCTGGCATGGATCCGAAGGAGGAAGCCGCTCAGAATGCCCCCTGGCACCAAGAGCATCCAAAGCCGGAAAAGTTTACTATCAAAGACGGCCAGGCTGCACCCGAAAAGAAGTCGTGGATCGAGATCGAGCTGGTCGATGAAGACGATCAACCCATAGCCGGCGAGCGCTACCGGATCACACTGCCGGATGGTACAACAATAGCCCAGGGCACCACCGGTTCGGATGGTGTGGCAAGAGTTAGCGGGATTGATCCGGGGACGTGTAAAGTTACGTTTCCGGATTTGGATGAGAGCCTATTTCAGTAGGCCATGTACACATGGTTCGTGCCCTTCCAACAGGCCTTTTGGGTCGCGCTTAGTCGCCTACTGAAATAGGCTCTAAGGATTCCTTGAAAAAAATCTGTAGCGGATAATTGAAATCTGAAAATTTATTGATAGATTGTGGGTATGAGCAAAATACATATAGTGAAACAGGGTGATACTTTATCCAAATTGGCAAAAAAATACGGTTTTAACAATTGGCGTAAGATCTATGATCATTCGGATAATGCCGAGTTGCGTCAAAAAAGGACAAATCCCAATATTCTATACCCGGGAGATAAGGTTTTTATTCCCGATAAAACTTTGATGGATGAGTCTGATGAAACCGAGAAACGTCATACCTTTCGTATTAAGAAAGATAAATTATGGCTTCGCATTTTTCTGAAAGGCTTTTGTGATGACCAACAGTTTTCCGGCAAACCTTATCGGTTGCGTGTTAAAAATCAAATTTTTGAAGGCACGACAGATAGTGATGGTATGTTGGAACACGAAATTCCTTCGGGAACAAATACCGGCATGTTAATTATCGAAGACAAAGAATATTCGTTGAAAATCGGACATCTTGATCCGATTGATACCGTGACCGGCTGGCAGGCAAGGTTGAACAATTTGGGGTATAACGCAGGAAAGGTGAATGGAAAATCAAATAATCAGACGTTTAGCGCTATTGAAGAATTTCAGTGCGATCATGATTTGAAAGTAGACGGGATAGCGGGCTCTAATACGCAGACCAAACTGGAAGAAGTTCACGGGTGTTGAAGAACCCTATATTTAGCAGTTTGAGACCAAAATATGCCGAATGACGATAAAAAAAAGATAATTCAAAGTAAACATTTTGTTGCGTCGACAACAGAGAGCGATGGTCCTCAAAATATAATCAAGGATAAAATTCAGATTACTGCGTGTTGGAAAGTTAGGAACGTGGACGAATTAACTTCCCCAAGTAGGCGCACAGATTTGGGTCGCCTTTGTTTGATCTCAGATCACAAAAGTTGATGGAATAGCGAGCTATTTCAATATTTTTGTGATCCGAGATCAAACAAAGGCGACCTGAAGCTGTGATGCGTAGTTGGAAAAGTTATTTCGTCCCCCGTTCCTTAAGTGTTTTTGAATTTGATATGAGTGTAACCAAAATAGAACAAAGTTATTGATTTTCGGGGATGGTTCCCAGCTCTGTGATATATGCGAGATATTGGTGAAATGTGCAAAACGATTCGAACCTCCGGAAAATCCGGCCCAATGTATTCGGCAATATCCCGTAGGGGCAGGCCCCTGTGCCTGCCCTGATA
>JABZFQ010000072.1 GCA_014237365.1 Desulfobacteraceae bacterium
TTTAACTCGTTTTTCCATATTTTCAGCAGCATCCATATCCGGGCAGAAAAACATGTTTTTATCCATTACTTTTATATCGCGTTTTTCTGCCTTTATCCCGCCAAGTTCCACAGTGTACGCATGAATCCTGACATTTTTTCTCTCCAGAAGAGTTTTTGCAACTGCTCCTGCTGCTACTCTTCCAACAGTTTCTCGTGCAGATGCACGGCCGCCTCCACGCCAGTCGCGTATGCCATATTTCGCCAGATACGTTATATCTCCATGCCCAGGACGAAAAAGATCCGCATAAGGCTCGTAAGCCTTTGAATCAGCATCCTTATTCTTAACCATAATCATAATAGGAGTGCCGGTTGTAAAGCCGTCAAATACGCCTGACATAATAATAGCCGAATCAGGTTCCTTTCGACTTGTACTTGCCACCGACATGCCTGGACGGCGGCGGTTCAGCATTGCCTGAATGATTTCTTCATCCAGGGGAATTTTTGGAGGGCAACCATCAATTACAACGCCAACAGCTTTCCCATGTGATTCACCCCATGTAGTTATTTTAAACATCTTTCCGAAAGAATTTCCAGGCATATTTATTTCTCTGCTCTCCGATCCCTAATCCCTGTTCTATAGACTTTCAGATAATTAATTTCACAAGGATAGAAAGAGGAAGGCGTATTAGTTATACGTCCACGTTCCTAACGCAGTGAAATTATTTATCTGAAAGTCTATATCAAGTTTTTTTGTATGGTAACACATATATCTTCTATATCAATATTATCTGTATCCACAGAAAAATCCATTGCCTTTTCATAAAAGGGATTGCGGTATATAAGGGTTTCTTCGATTTCTTCCATGAGCCCTTTTGATGTTAAAGATGGACGTGAATTTTCCGTGGTTTCATCCTTTAAAATCCTGTCCTTGACAGTTTCGGGATTTGCTCTTAACCAGATACGGACTCCGCTTTTTTTCATATTTTTTACATTTTTTTCATCAAGAATAGCTCCGCCTCCTGTTGCTATCACGTGTTTATCAAGAGAACTAAGTCTTTTTAGTACATGTTTTTCTTTTTTTCGAAATGATTCCCAGCCCTCTGTAGCCACAATTTCGGAAATAGTTATCTTGTATTCTTTAACAAGTTCAACATCTGCATCTAGAAAAGACCATCCGAGTGTTTTAGCAAGAGCTTTTCCCACTGAAGACTTTCCGGTACATCTGTATCCTATTAAATAAATATTCATTATTCATAAAGTCCTTCAAAAACATTCCAAAATTCAGGAAAAGATTTTTCTACACATTTTTCATCTTTTATTTTAATGCCGGGAACCACAATGCCCGCAACAGCAAAACTCATGGCTATCCGATGATCATTGTATGTGTTAATTTCTGCTCCAACCGGCTTTCCGCCTTTTATAGCCAAACCATTTTCAGTTGTATTTGCTTCAATTCCCATTTTTGAAAGTTCTGTTGCCACAGAACCTAAACGATCACATTCTTTTTCTCTTAAATGTGCAACATTTTTTATAATGGTTTTTCCTCTGGCAAAAGCTGCAACAACAGCAAGAGTAGGAACTATATCCGGCATGTTGGCCATATCAACCTCAATGGCCGAGAGCTTATCCCCGCACACGGAAATGCCGTCATTTTCATGAAATACCATACAACCCATTTCTTCCAGAACATCTGCAAAACGCACATCGCCTTGACTTGATTTTTTTGATATTCCTTTAACTTTTATCTTTGCACCGGTTATAGCAGCAGCAGCCCAAAAGTATCCAGCCTGGGAACAATCCGGTTCAACATAATAATTGCCTGCCCTGTATATTTGATTTCCAGGCACACTAAAGCTGCTGTATCCGTTTCGAGCAACCTTGACTCCTAGCCTTGTCATAATATCGACAGTCATATCAATATAAGGCCTGGAAACCGGCCCCCTGATTACGGTTATTTCAAGGCCTTTATCAGTATATGGTGCCATTAAAAGCAGTGAGGAAAGATACTGACTGCTTATACTGCAATTAAGATCCACATGACCGCCATCTATTTTGCCGCCCTTGATTTTTATTGGAGGGCATCCATTGGCATTGACGGCAAATGCTTCAACTCCTGCCTGATTCAGACCGTCTAAAAGATCCTGTATCGGCCTTTCAAACATACGTTTTGTGCCTGTAAGGGTATATGTACCATCCCCGATTGCAACAATTCCGGTTAAAAGACGCATCGACGTTCCGGAATTAGCAAGATAGATTGGATCCTTACAGGGTTTTAGCAATCCTTTAGAGCCATGTACTGCAACTTTTTCTTTGTCTTCATCTATTCTTACGCCTAATTGCTTCAGAGCGTTCAGGGTAAACAGGGTGTCTTCACTTTTTAAGCAATTTATTATATTGCAGACTCCATCTGAAAGACCTGCTGCTATAAGAATTCTGTGTGTATAACTCTTTGACCCAGGAACGTTAATTTCACTATTTTTTATTTTTTTTGTTTTAATCTCTATCATAAGTAACGGTTCACAGTTCACAGTTCACGGTTTCACGGTTTCACGGTTATCGTTTACTGTTTACTGTTTTATGCTTTGATCAACCGTAAACCGTAAACTGTGAACCGTAAACCGCTAGATAAGCGCATCCAGCACGGTTTTTCTCATAACATCAACAGGAGCTTTCTTTTCTGTCCATAATTCAAATTGAGCGACACCCTGGTAAACAAACATTGAAACTCCGCCTATTGTAATGCAGCCGATATCTTCAGCCTCTTTTAAAAGCCTGGTTTTCAGGGGATTGTAAACAATATCCATTACAACCATATCTTTTTGCAGATACTCTTTTTTTATTGGCATTTCGTCAATATCTGGATCCATCCCAATAGGTGTCGCATTAATAAGTATTTGGCAGTCATAATCTTTATACTCCTGCAATGGATAATATTTTACACCAAGATCTTTTGCCAGTTGTTTTCCTTCATCTTCTAATATATTTATAATTGTTAATCTACCGCCTTCTGATAATATGCCATACCCAATAGCACGTGCAGCGCCGCCAGCTCCTATCATTATAACATCTTTGTCTTTAATGCTTGTTTTTTCCAGCAGAGCGTTTGTTGCTCCAAGATAGTCTGTGTTACTGCCAAAAAGTTTACCCTGTCTACTAATTATAGTATTAACAGCGCCAATCTTTATAGCGCTTTCATCTATTTCATCTAAAAATTCCATTACAGCCAGCTTGTGGGGTATTGTGACGCTGACGCCTTTTATACCCAAGCCCTTTATGCCTGAAATAGCGGAAGAAACATCTTTTACGTTAAATGCAAGATAAACTCCATTATATCCTGTATCGGCAAATGCACTGTTATGCATGACAGGACTAAGACTGTGAGATATGGGATCTCCAATTACGCAAAAAAGTGAAGTGTTCGCATCAATATTCATAATTGTTATACCTCGAAAATGTAAAATACTGACTTTTTATAATCCCTAATCCCTAACCCCTGCCCTTAAATCCCTGCCCTTTAACCCTGAGCTCTTGGATAAGAACCAAGACAATTTAGGTAGAGGCAAAACTTTTCCATTTCAGCTATTGTCTTTTTTACTATCGCATCTTCTATATGCCCTTCTATATCAACAGAGAAGAAATAGTTCCAGTTTTCGTGCTTGGTCGGTCTTGACTCAAGTTTAGCCATATTAATTCCTGCCTCGGCAATGGGTTGCAAAACTCTGTACAAGGCGCCCGGGACATGAGAAGTAACAAATATTATTGATGTTTTATCGTCTCCTGTCCTGCGAATTTTATTTCTTCCGATAACAAGAAACCTTGTAATGTTTTTTGAAAAATCTTCTATTTTTGATGCTGTGACCTGCAGATTATAGATATGTGCTGCCTCCCGGCTGGCAATAGCGGCAGAACCAGGTTCCTTAGAGGCTTTTTGAGCAGCAAGTGCAGTGCTGTTGCATTCTTCAAGTATACATTCAGGCAGGTTTCTTCTTAGCCATTTACGGCACTGAGCAAAGGCATGAGGATGAGAATAAATTACTCTTATATTATCCAGAGAACCATTTGTTGATAACAGGTCATGAGATATTGCAAGGTATATTTCGGCGCATATCTTCAAGTCGGAATCATAAAAAAGGTCGACGGTATAATTTACTGTGCCTTCGATTGAATTTTCAACAGGAACAACTCCGTAATGGCATGCATCTTTTTCAATTTTGGAAAATATGTCCCGGATACTCGGCTGTGGAACAAATGATATACTGTGTCCGAAATGCTTAATAGCGGCAATATGGGTGAATGTGGCTTCAGGTCCAAGATATGTTACTATCTGCGGCTTTTGAATTTCACGGGATGCCGCAATTATCTCGGTAAAAATATTATGAAGTGCATTATTACTTAAATGGCCTTTGGTGAGACTTGAAAGTCTTTTTATTATTGTTGTTTCACGTGAGCTGTCTAAAATCGGCTCATTGTTTAGTCCCTTGATTTGTCCAATGTTCTTTGCAAGCAGGAGCCTTTTGTTGATAAGATCAAGAATCTTGTCATCAATATCATCTATGGATTTCCGCAGTGTATCAATTTTTGAAGTTGAATCATCGTTTTTAGGATTTTCGGAGTTTGTCATGATATTACTTTTCCGTAATTGTTTCTTCAATTTTATGTCCGAAATGCCTGCCGCCTTCCTCAATCGCCACAAGAACTTCATCTCCTGGTTTCAGGGCTACAACTGATGCTGCTTTTCCTTCAGGATCAGTCAAGCGAATTGTTTCCGCATTCTGAAGAATAGTAGATATCTGCTTGTCGCCAACAACTGCCTTAACCAGCATTAATGGTCGTTTCTCAATTTTCAGGCGACCCACAATACCAACTGTCGTGTTGCCCTTGAAATCAACAATCATTACCTGATCTCCTGCTGAAAGATCTGAAAGATACTTGGTTTTGTCGCCTGGAACCCTTGTATATGCGTGAACCGGTCCTGCATTTACCCTGAAAGGCCTGGGGGAAACATAGGGATTGGAAATGCTTTCCGCATGGACCAGAAACAATGCGCTGCTGCTGTTACCAATCAACATTCCCTGTCCTGAAGTCATTGATGTACATGTATCAACACAGACTCTGTCACCCATTCCGACAGAAATTACTTCTATAATTCTGGCTGTTTCAAGAGAAGTTTTGTCTTCCAGCGATTTCAGTTGAGAAAGAGTCTTTTTCAATTCAAGCGGGTCTTTTGTATGAAAAAGGATATGATTTACACCTTTTTCCAGAATACCGAAGGCGGTTTGGGCATCTTCAAAACTATTAACCTGAGCAATAACGTCAGCTCCTTTTGCTATTAAGTTCTCCAAAGGTATTATTGTCCAGTCAGTGCATTGAAGAATAACCTTTTTATTCTGGCTGAGCTTTAGTATTTCATCTTCGTCTTTTCCGCTTTTAATTGTAAAAAATATTACATCTTCACCTGTTTTTAAGTCGCCGTCCTCCGAGATTGTCTGAATTCTGCCCAGTTCTTTTACTTTACCGGTAAATCCCTGTGGTACCATTATGGCGTCAGCCCCGCCTTCAAGGGCAGTTGTTACCATTTTTTTATCCCAGGGATCCACCTTTACCCAGATTTTTCGCATTATATTACCCCCAACAAATCGGTTATCGGTTGTCGGTTTACAGTTAACAGTTTTATGTTTTGATCAACCGTGAACCGTAAACTGTTACAACTATTCCAAAATTTTTAAAGCATTTTCTACGCTGCTCTTATCATTTACAAGGGCTGAAATAGCTTGCACCATTTGTTTTGGATCTCTATGCTGAAAAACATTCCGACCTATGGAAACACCGGCACCTCCAGCATCAATTGAGCCTTTTACCATTTCCAGTATTTCCTGATCCGAGTCCATTTTGGCTCCGCCTGCAATTACCACAGGTATAGAACAGCCTTCAACAACTTCTCTGAAACTATCTGTTGAACCTGTGTATGAAACCTTAACAATATCCGCTCCCATCTCATTTCCAACTCTGGCAGCGTGTTTGATGACCTTAACGTCATACTCGTCCTTTATCTTTTCGCCCCTGGGATAGATCATCGCAAGAAGGGGCATGCCCCATGTGCGTGCTTCATAGGCGACTTTGCCAAAATCATTCAGCATTTCCTTTTCACCGACATCACCTAAGTTTACATGTATGGAAACAGCATCTGCACCGAGTTTGACAGCTTCTTCTACTGAGCAAACAAGAGTTTTTGCATTAGGATAAGGCGATAGAGCTGTTGAACCGGACAAATGTATGATTAGGCCTATGTCCTTGCCCCGTCTGCGATGACTTTCACTAATAAGCCCTTTGTGTTCAACAATAGCATTAGCGCCTCCTTCAGCCACCTTGTGTATAATGTTTTTCATATCCCGCAGGCCGTCAATAGGGCCAACAGAAATACCGTGATCCATAGGAACAATTATAGTTTTCCCTGTATTCCGGTTGATTATACGTTCCATACGGATATGTTTGCCTAAGATTGTCATGATATTTTCCTCCTTTTAAACCCCCCTTTAAACCCAAAAAGGCCGTGAAGTGTTTTCCACGGCCTCTAAAAAAGCCGTGGGCTTTACTACCCACGGCTTTTGCGCTTATTAAATTTATCTTGTTTCAGCGCATCCAGGCAGACCGATAATAAAAAAATAATAAAAATACCGATAACAGTTGTCTGAATGCTTGTACGCCACTAAAATCTCCTAAATTGTAATTGCTTTTTTAATTTAACCGTTCGTTTTTTATATTATCAAAATTTGGATGTCAAGAGTTTTTTAGACAGGCGCTGAGGCTTTGTAAAGTGTGGCTTTACCTTCGATTCTATACTTGTTAACCAAAGAGGGAATAATAACCGATGTCCCTTTTTTTAGAAGTATATTTTTTTTTATACTGATATCTGTAATGGAAGCCTTTCCATCAGTACAAAGAATTATTTCAACACTTCTTTTTTCAGGGCTTGTATATGATATGTTTTTTTCATCAGAAATCACAGACAGAACAAATTCCTCGGCCATACTATGGTAAACTCCTTCACAATTTTTATCCTTTTGTGATAAAAGAATATTAACATCCATTACTTCAAAGTTAAGTACATTTAAAAGTTCCGGAATATCAATGTGTTTTTTTGTTAACCCGCCCCTAAGTACGTTATCTGAATTTGCCATTAATTCTACTCCAAGGCCATTGAGATATGCATGAAGCTCTCCCGAAGAGAGAAAAATGGCCTGGCCTGGTTTAAGAGAAATTAAATTCAAAAGAATGGGTGCAAAAATTCCCATATCATCCGGATACTCTTTGTAAAGCTTTATCATCCATTTAAAGATAGGATTAACTTCGGATAGTTTTTGTGCATTTGTTATTGCAAACTCTATGATTTGTTTTTTTCTCAGGCCGTTTATTGTGATAATAGAGCGAAAAAAATTCTTCAGGCCGTTTGAATTTGGTTGTTTTTTAAGATTATTAAGTTCTTTGTACAAAACTTTCAGGCAGATTTTCTCCATAAGAAAAATGATTTCTGAAATTTTGCGAAAACCATATAGAGCCAAGAAAGGAGTCAAAGCACAAATACACTCGGGCTTGTGGTTTTCATCTTTATAGTTTCTGTTTGGAGAATCTATCGGTATTCCGAGTCTGTTTTCTTTTTCAAAGCCTTGTTTTGCCAGTTTAATGCTTGGATGAGCTTGTATGGAAAGAGGTTTTGATGCAGCAAGGACTTTGAAGAGAAATGGAAGTTTGTTGTCAAATTTTGCAGCTACATCTTTCCCAAGAATATCTGCAGGGGATTGTTTTATCAATTCAAGTAAAGATAGCCACTTGTCATCATATTTTACTAAAGAAGGGGCCTTGGGGTGCGCACCCATCCACAGTTCTGCCTGGGGGTTTGTTGAAGGAGAGTTATTGCCTACAAGATCAGCAATAGCGGTATGGGATCCCCATGCATACTCCTGGATGGTATTTTTCATCAGGCATATTTTTTCATTTTTATATTGTATCACAAAAGTTTCCCAAATGAATCATTGTACTATAATTTTAATGGGTTAAGCTTAAGATTGAAAATTGACTATTGAAAATTGGTGGTACGCCTTCGGCGTGCTAATTGATAAGAAAAAGTTTCTTAGAGTTTGCCCTCTTATGTATTGATGTTTTAAGGAATACATAAAATGGCAGCATTCCATGAACCACGTTCCTAACAAAATGTGAAGTTATTTTTGGGCGAGTCCTTAAGTTTAATAAACTTTAAAACTATCAGTTAAGTCAAGAATTTTTTGTATTTTCATCTCCTGTTTGTTCAATTATTTCTGGGGCTGTGGGAGGGAATGATTCGGAGGAAGAATCCCCCAGCTCTTCTATTTCTTTCGGGGATGGCAGATCCTTAAGGTCTTTTAATTCAAAAAGTTCCAGAAATTTTTTTGTGGTCGTATATATCATAGGGCGGCCCGGAATCTCCTTGCGGCCTACAACTCGGATTAGCTTTCGCTCAAGCAGCATGCGCAGAATTCCCCCGCAGTCAACACCCCGTAAGTGTTCAATATCGCTACGTATCACAGGCTGTTTGTAGGCAACAATGGCAAGCGTTTCAAGAGCAGCGTTACTAAGGCAAAGAGGATTTGGTCTTAACAGACGTCTTATCCACGGACTGTATTCGGGTCTGGTACGGATCTGGTATCCCCCTGCGACCTCACGCAAAAAAAAACCGCCTTTGCGTGCTTCATACTCAATTGAAAGTTTATTCAGAACATTACGGATCGCATCAGAGGCAGTGGAATCAAGCACTTTTTTAATGCTGTCTATTGTAAGCGGATCTTCGGCAACAAACAACAGGCTTTCAATGATGTTTTTTATATCTTCCATTATAAATAAAAGAGTCTGATAACACCTGACTGGGTATGCTGGGCAATCCTGACCAGGCAGAGTTTAACCATCTCCAGTATTGCAAGAAAGGTCAGTATAACATCACTTTTTAGCACATCTGCAGAAAATAATTCCTCAAAGGTTATCGAACCTTTATCTTCAAATATATCAACCAGCCTGGAAATCTTGTCTTTTACAGACATCTTGTCGGCAGTGATGTTTATCCTTTGATCTTCGGATATATTTTTAAGTATTTTCTGAAATGCATCAATAAGCTCGAACAGGCCTATGCTTATGATTTCATCATCCTGGTCTGATAAAAAATCTTTTATGTCAGGCTGTCTGATAAAAGTACTGTTTCCAAGCAGATTTCTTTCGGCTAACTGTTCGGCAGCAGACTTCATCTCAAGGTATTCAAGAATAGGCCTTGCAATTTCTATACGGGGATCTTCTTCGTCTTCACCCTCATGCACCGGAAGAAGCATCCTTGACTTTATCTGGGCCAGAATCGCAGCCATCAATATAAAATCGCCGGCAAGATCTATGTTCAAAGACTTCATCAATTTCAGATAGCCAAGGTAGTGGTCTGTGATCAGAGCAATCGGAATGTCGTATATATCCACCTCATTTTTTCTGATAAGATGAATAAGAAGATCCATTGGGCCTTCAAATACATCATCCAGCAATACTTTATAGGGCTCTTCCGACATATAAAAACAGCTTAATGGTTAAGTAACGGTTCCTTATACTTTAACTACCGACTTTACCTCTTCCATGGTTTGCAGCGCAATTTTTCTTGCCTTGTTGCTTCCTGCCGCAATAATTTCATCAAGAAGTTCAGGCTTGCCCTCATAATACTCTCTTTTTCCGCGAATAGGTTCAAGCGCCTTGAAGAGATTTTTGGCCATCATCTTTTTGCATTCAACGCAGCCTATACCGGCAATGCGGCATTCTTTATTTACAGTATCCACTGTCTCTTTCTTGCTGTATAGCTTGTGGAATTCATAAACATTGCATACTTCGGGATTGCCTGGATCGTTTTTTCTTGCCCGCTGAGGATCAGTAATCATTCTTGATACCTTGGAGCTTATATCATCAGGCTTTTCAAATAAATAAATAGCATTATCATAGCTCTTGCTCATTTTGCGACGATCAAGACCAAGTATTTTAGGCGTTTTAGTTAAAATGGCTTCAGGCTCAGGGAAAACTTTACCGTATAAATAGTTGAAGCGCCGGGCGATTTCCCGTGTAATTTCAACATGGGGAACCTGATCCACCCCAACCGGTACGCCAAATGCCTTGTAGATTATGATATCCGCAGCCTGCAGCACCGGGTAACCCAAAAAACCAAAGGTGGAAAGGTCTTTGTTGCTCAACTGCACAATTTGGTCCTTATAGGTTGGGTTGCGTTCAAGCCATGGCACCGGAGTTATCATGGAAAGAATAAGAAAAAGTTCTGCATGTTCTTTTATATGTGACTGGACAAACAAAGTACATTTCTCAGGCGACAACCCGACACTCAACCAGTCTATCATCATGTTTCTCACATTGGCAGATATGGAACTCGTGTCCTCATAGTCACTGGTTAATGCATGCCAGTCTGCAATGAAAAAAAAACAATCATATTGTTCCTGCAATTCAATCCAGTTTAAGAGAGCACCGTGCAGATTGCCGAGGTGGAGAGGCCCTGTTGGCCGCATCCCGCTCAAAATACGTTTTTTCCGGTTCATTTAAAATCTCCAAGCTAACTTGATAGTATAGGGGGTTTCCATTAATTAAATTTAGCCACAGATTTACACAGATGAACGCAGATAGGTTTAAAAGTGAAAAAATTACAGATATTATTCTTGGTTTTTATAAAAAGTATCAGTGATAATCAGCGTAAATCTGTGGCTGAATAATTTAAGCCATCCCTCCTATTTCCCCAGCAAAAAATTGATCAGGGGGTTTATAAAAAAAGAAACAATTTTATCTAAAGAATTCGTCATAAGAAGAAAAAATATAATTACTATGCCGAAACGCTCTAATCGCGCATATTGCCGCCTTAAATTCAAAGGCAAAAACATGGCAAATATCTTACTCCCATCCAGCGGCGGCACAGGTATCATGTTGAAAATTGCAAGTACGCAATTAATGATAACACTGTAACCAAAAATAAGGATTAAAGTCGAAACAATGTAGTCTGCGGCTGAATTATACCATAATGATTTCAGGCTGAGCAAAAGCTGAAAGAGTATGCCTGAAATAAAAGCGCAGGCAAAATTTGCCAGAACACCAGCAGAAGATACATAAATAACCCCTTTGCGATAATCTCTAAGATTGGCAAAATTTACAGGCACCGGCTTGGCATAACCGAAAATAATGGGTGATCCTGTGAATTTCAGAATTAAGGGCAAAAGGAATGAACCAATAAAATCAAGATGTTTTATCGGGTTCAGGGTAAGTCTTCCAGCCAGCATGGCTGTATTGTCTCCCATTCTGTATGCAACATAACCGTGCGCAACTTCATGAATGGTTACAGCAAACAGAAGAGGAATTATCATCGCAATTATTTGAATTAGATCGAAATCTTGAAACATATTTCCGCGCGTAAGTCAGTTCGTCATTTAATGTTTTGAGCTTGCTGTTTAATTTTGCATCAAGGACAGCCCCCATTATTTCCCGGTAAATTGGCCCTGACTCAAGCTCCATTGCTTTGAGATCCTTGCCGGTTATCAAAATATCTGTATATCTCAGCTTAGTAAAGTAATGAGATATGGCCTTCTTTACCGACTCCAGCTTAGTAGCCGCCATCATATAAAGGATAAGCTCGGTTTTAAAACCTGAAAGCCTTTTATAAAGGACGCTGTTTTGAACAGGCAGATTCCGTTCAAGCCATAAAAGACATTTTTCGGCCACAAAACGTTCATTGCAGAAAATCCTCCTTAAGCGGGGCACTATTTCAAACCTGATGCAGATTTTGGCTGATATTCTTTTATTGCAACTTCTTATAAGTGCAAGAAAATAAACGACCCATTTCATATAGGATTCTTCGATAAAAAGCAAATCATACCAAGACAATACCTTTTTTGCAGAATTAAAAAGTTCAATAAGTTTTTTATTAAGCTCTATACCAGGATGTATAACGCCAAGCAAACCATAATCATTAAGCCTGATGATTGCGGAAGCAGGATTCTCTTCTTCAAGGATCTGGCGAAGCTCTGCAAAGACCCTCTTTCCGCTGAGACGCTTGAAAAAATTCATTTTGACCGCATTTTCAATCAGTCTTGAAGTAAGTTTGCCAATAGAAAAGCCAAAACGCTGTTCAAATCTTATAGCACGAAATACGCGTGTAGGATCTTCAACAAAGCTTAAATTATGCAGAACCCTTATCGCCTTTTTCTTAATATCCTCCCGGGCAGCAAAAAAATCTATCAGGATGCCGAATTTTTCAGGGTTTAACTGAACTGCCAGGGTATTTATAGTGAAATCTCTCCGGAAAAGGTCCAGCCTGATAGAGCTCATCTCAACTATCGGAAGTGCAGCGGGAAATTTGTAATATTCCATCCTGGCTGAGGCAATATCAAGTTTAAAACCGTCAGGAAAGATTATAACTGCTGTTCCGAATTTTTTATATGCATTAATGCGGGCTCCAACTCTTTCGGCATATCTTTTTGCAAATGCTATACCGTCTCCTTCTATAACAATATCAAGGTCTTCATTTGATCTGTATAGGAACAGATCCCGTACAAAACCTCCTACAACATAAGCTCCACAACCAATTTCTGCGGCAACCCTGCCGATGTCATGTAAAATGCCGAGAACTCGCTCCGGCAGGCGCTCATTCATAAATTTTACAATATTTCTGGTTCTGGCCTGAATAGGCTCTCTTAAAGCAGGTTCAGGCAAATTCGCAGTGGTTTGTTGAGACTGTCTGACCAGAATGTTAAGAAGATCGGTGCGTGTAATAACGCCTGTTAACTTATCGTTATCAATGACAGGCAGGATTCTTTGCCTGCTTTCGATTATTTTTTGCTGGATTTCGAAAACATCTGCATCCGGCTCAACAGTTGCAATTTCTGTGCTCATATACTCCTTAACCGGAATATTGTCCAGCCTGTGGTAAATCGCCTTTTCAATAATCTGACGAGTTATATATCCCAGGAGTTCATCTTTGTCGGCTGCTTTTTCTGCAACAAGCAGCGCATTAATATTATAGCGGGTAAGTGCATTATTGGCATCCATGCATGTAACATCCGGACATATCATGATTGGCGGCGATGACATCAGGTCTTTTGCAAGCCTTTTTGGCTTGACTGTTTTATAGAGGCTTTCAAGCAGTTTATGTTCAGTCTGGGCCAGCGTCATATTTTTGATGGTCGCAGCAGCCGCAAAAGTATGCCCTCCTCCGCCAAGAAAAGTTACTACCGCTCCGACATCAACCTCTCTAATTCTGCTTCTTGCCACGACATAAATTTTTTCTCCCATGCGGGCTATAGCAAAAATAGCGTTGAGATTTTCCATCTTAATCATTTTCTGCACAAGAAAAGCGAAATCACGTACGTAATTTTCAGTTGATATGATAGTAACTACTACTTCGATACCGTTAATATTATAAAAGCTCAGCGCCTGAATCATATCATTTAAAAGCCCGACCTGCTCCGAGTTTATCTCTCTATCAATCAGGTTTGAAACAATATTTAAATTTGCCCTTTTTGAAAGAAGATAAGCGGCCGCTATAAAATCTTCTTCTGTTGTGGAAGGAAAATTAAAAGAGCCTGTATCTTCATATATGCCAAGACACATAATAGTCGCTTCATCAGAAGAAATGTTGATCCCTCTCTCCTTCAGCATTCCAGTCAGTATTGATACTGTTGCGCCTGTTGGCCTGATAACCTCGTAATGCCCCTTTATATCATTTGCCATATCCGGATGGTGATCATATATATGTATCTCCAAATCAGATATTTTCAGGAGAGATGAAAGCCTTCCGATACGGCCAGGCTGCCTTGTATCAACCAGCACAAGTCTCTTGACGTTTGAAAGGACTATATCTTTAATATCCGCCATGTTAAAGAGATACGCCATTGATTGAATAAAAAAATTTCTTATATTTTTCTCCTGGGAAGCGGGAAAAACAATAAGAGAGCCAGGATACAGCTTTTGGGCTGCGAGCATAGACGCCAGTGCATCAAAGTCAGCATTAACATGGGTTGTTATAATGGTTAGATTATTATCAGGCACTTTAATTTCCTATGAACAGGGACGAAACAACTTCCCCAACTATGCATCACACTGTCTTATTTTTGGAGTCCACTATAGTATCCGTCAGGCTTTTAGCCGTATAAAAGATGCCTCTTGGCATATTTTTTTTTATGATTAACCCCTTTTCAATAAGAGCGTCAAGATGCCTGTATATTTCTTCAAGGTTACTATCTGAAATTCTTGAAATATCTTCAGCCGTACATGGCCTTCTTTTTATGATGGATAGAAAATAGTTGCAGCCATTTTTATTAAAAACACCATCATTTGGCCTTGAGTCAGGATTCTTTATTACATCGGCTCCATTTAAATATGATGCTGTTTCTAATAGGTCTTTTTTGGAAACGGGTGTAATCCAGCTTTCAGCTCCAGGCCTATCAAGCGTATTTAATTGAATTTTATCAGGATAAATCAGGCTTAAAGCCTTTTTTATTCTATTAAGTTCATCCCTGTTATCGTTTATGCCAGGCACAAGAAAGACTTCCATCCAGAGTTGTTTTGCAAATTCCTGTCTTAAAAAAACCAGGCCTTCGATTATTCTGGGAAGGTCTAACCCCGGATGTGGTCTGTTAATTTTTTTGAAGTTTTTTTCTGAAGCAGCATCAAGAGACGCTATTACTATATCAACATCAGTGATTCGTTTTCTGATGTCGGGCTGAAAAAAAAGTGTGCTGTTTGTAAGCAGGGTAATCTTGTATTTTGGATAATCTTTTTTTATAAAACTTATAATCTCTTTAATTCCTATGTGAAGTGTGGGTTCGCCGGAACCTGAAAAGGTTATAAAATCCAATTTTGGATTGCTGGATAAAAAGTCTTTCAGTTCTTCCTGCAGCAGTTCTACTGGTATATATTCCTTACATTTCAGGGTAAGATTTGTAGTTTTTCCACACTCACAATAAACGCAATTGAGCGTGCATGTCTTGTGAGGCATAAGATCAATGCCCAGAGATAAACCAAGCCGCCGCGAGGGAACTGGTCCGAAAATATATTTGTAGCGCAGATGTTTTTTGTAAGTCATCCTTTAACCTCTATTCCCTAACCCTAAAACTGTGAACCAGGAATTAGCATATTATAACTTAAACAACAATTGAGTTACCAAGCTGATTTAGTTCATCAAGTGTCATTATTTTCTTATTATTTAAGCATGTTAACAATTGTTTAAAATTAATTAATGTGTTTTTCATATGTTACAATCCAGATTAGTTATGTTTTATTTTCTGGATTGTAATATTAGATTTGTAACATGTCAATTTGTTTAAAGAGCACCTCAAGCCTGTTATATCAATAAAATAAAGGATTTTTGAACGAGTTTAAGTTTTTTGTTATGCGAAATTTGAGATTACAATTAAGACTTAAAAAACCAATTTATTAATTTTTCAACCCTAAGGGTTCGCTAAGCATAAAAAAGTGGTTATATCAAACGGAACTTCAGGGACTTAAAATTACACTTGACGTTGACAAACATTTGATGTTATTTTATAAGTCAGGGAATGGAAATGGAATAATTTCCCCAAGTAGGCGCATAGATTTGGGTCAAATTTGTTTGATCTCAAATCACAAAAAGTGATGTAATAGCTGGCTATTGCGATATTTTTTGGGATTTGAGATCGGGCAAAGGTGGTCTAAATCAGTGATGCATAATTGGGGAAGTTATTTCGTCCCCGTTTCCAACCAACTCATAAAAGTTATTGCGAACCGGTATGTAATAATAACTTTTTTATCCCTTAAAATATGGAAATACGACAATGAAAAAAAACAAACTGTTATTTGTATGCATGCTTTTAGGTGTCTTTTTCGTCTCATCCGCTTTTGCACACACACCCTTTTGTTCGTGTTTGGATAATGGGGATGGAACTATTCTTTGCGATGGTGGATTTCTTGATGGTTCATCGGCTATTGGTGTAAGAATACAAGTGGTGGATACCAATGGAAAAATACTGATTGAAGGATATATGGATAAAAAAAGCGAATTCAGATTCAATAAGCCTTCAGGCGAATATACGGTCATTCTTGATGCAGGCTTTGAGCACTCCGTGACAGTGTCGGGCTCAGAGATTACGGAGTAGCAGTGAAAACAATATACCATCCCTATACACCATCAAGGCAGGACCCCGACTTTTTGGAAAGAACGGCAACGGGTCGTGATAAGCTCTTGTCAGCCTTGCTCGCCGGCATTGAACAAGAATCACGACAACCTAAGCACCAGCTTTTGATCGGTCCTCGGGGTATCGGGAAGAGTCACATTATTGCATTACTTCTCCACAAGATAAAAAGCTCCTCGCGCTTAATGGCAAAATGGCTGCCTGTCTCTTTTCCTGAGGAGGCAGCAGGGATTATTACGATTAGAGACTTCATGGAGAAGGTGACAAGGCTTTCCGGTGAAGAACTGGAAAACGAGGGGTTATCTGATGATGCTCTGAGACTCAGAGAAATATTTGAGGTTACGGATGGAGAGTCAAGCAATCAGGAGGCCGCAAATCAGATCAGGTCATTTTTGATCGACTGGACAGAGAAGAATCAGAGAAAGATTTTAATATTACTGGAAAATGCAGATCGTTTGATCGGAGATCGCATAACACATAAACTTTCGGACGAAAAATGGCTGGCCGATCTTTTGATGAATGAGGACAAATTCTATCTGATTGCCACCTCAGCCACTTTTTTTAAACAGGCAACAGACGAGGATCATCCTCTCTGCAAGCTCTTCCGGGTCGATGTAATTGATGAATTAAGTCTTGAGGAATCAACTGAACTGCTGATAAAGTATGCTGCTGAGGAAGGACGCACCGCACTTGCAAAGGAACTTAAGACAAGAACCAACAGGGCTCAAGCGATATACACACTTGCAGGAGGAAATCCCCGCTTGCTGATAATGCTCTATATTCTTATCCGGAATTCGGATGCAAACATAACGAACGTGGAAGCCGGTTTTTTCAGCCTGCTGGAGGATCTCACACCCTATTTTCAGTCGTGCATGGCTCAGTTGACTGCTCAGGAGGAAAAAGTCCTGGTGGCTTTTGCGGAGGGATCTGAGTTTATTGGACCTGAGGAAGTTGGCCGAAATATTCATATGCAAACAGATGAAGTGGCAGCCCACGTGCAAAGGCTCGAATCTACAGGTTTTGTCAAAAAGATAGAGAAATCGACACTCTTGTCCTGTAAGGGGGATGAATTGACGCTATATCGGCTTTCCGCAACCAGCTTCCGTTACTGGTACCAGATGAATTCAGAGCAGAACAGAGAGATGAGTGAAATATTCATCCGATTTCTCATTCTCTATTATACTTACTCTGAGATTGAGCAGATATATCTCTCCCGGAGCACAAAATTACTGGAAAATAAGAACGCCTCTACTGTGGGAACAGACGCTCGCAGAGAACTGCAGTATCTTGAGGTAGCAATGCGTTTGGCGAAAAATGAGGAGATACAAACACTTTTGACCTCACTGGAAAGGGGTTTCAATAAGAAAAGTTCTGCTGATGGAATCAAACACACCTATGAGGACTTATTAAAATCAATCCGGAATATCCTTCGATTCTGATATGCATACACAAGTAGTAAAACCGTCAGGTTCAAGTCGTGAGGGTCTGTATTTTGTTTTGACCACTGCTGTAGTTATTGCAGTGGCAGCAATCTGCATTATGCACAGGACCAGAGTTGAACCTGAAAAGATTCTGTTCGAATACCAGATAAGCGGATACAAAGATCTTAACAGTTTCAAGCAGGGGACGTTTGTCGCTCTTTATACCGCAGCCATGGAGATTGATGCTGCCCACGACAATAATGAGGGAACGTGGCTCTCAGTGAAAGACCTGCAAGAACGATTTATGCCTCCATTTGCCCATGATCGTGCATGGGCCATGAGCGGAAAGCTTATCTGGACACAAAAAATATTAAACAAAAATATGATACATGCAACAGCGTATCTTGGAAAACCGTCCATTTCTGATATCTCAGGCTGTTTTTTGCTTGTCCTGTTGCATGACCACAATACAGAGATCGGCGAACCGGAACACGATGAGGAGCCATTTAAGATATGGTATTCTAACAAAATTGATGTGGATTTCCCGGAAATGTTGAGCGTGCGTAGTCTGGCTATAATGGGATGGAAAGAGGTTATCCCGTATACAGGTGACGATGAAATGAAACGGATAAAAGGATAGATAGACTTTCAGATAAGGCAAAGGTGGCCTGAAGCTGTGATGCATAGTTGGGGAGGTTATTTCGTCCCCGTTCCTAACATATATTCCGTTTTAGTAGATCAGTTTTGGTATAAAGGAGCGTAAGCGATAAATTCACCAAAACAGCATATATTTTTTCTGAAAGTATAGAGGATGGTACTATGCAAAGATTATTGTTAATCATGTTATTGATGCTGGCTATAGTTTTAGGTGGAACTAACCCCGCAATTGCGGGAAAAAAAATCTGTATAGGAATTACTTTGCATCCATATTACAGCTTTGTAAAAAATATAGTGGGGGATAGGGCAGATGTGGTGCCGCTGATAGGGGCCGGATTCAACCCTCACAGCTACGAGCCTAAGCCGGATGACATAAAAAAAGTAATGAAAATGGATGCAATCGTGATAAACGGAATCGGTCACGATGAATTTGTCTTCGAGATTATCGAAGCGGCCCGGATGAAGGACAAACTCAATATTATTTATGCAAATAAGGGAGTTGCCCTTATCCCCATACCAGGGACAGATCCCGCAGATAGGATAGTAGATTCTCATACCTTTGTTTCCATAACCACCTCAATACAACAAATATATAATATTTGCGCCGAATTGACAAAGCTTGATCCGGAAAACGCTCAAATCTATCGGGAAAATACCCGCAACTATGCATCAAGGTTGCGCCGGATGAAAGCTGAGTATATGAAAAGGGTGGCTGATATGCCAAATATTGATTTTCGCTGCGCTACTATTCATGGCGGCTATAGCTACCTTTTGCAGGAATTCGGTCTGGAAGTTACAGCGGTAATAGAACCGGGGCACGGGTTAAAACCGACCGCCAGTCAGTTGCGGACCACTATTGATCTCATTGAAAAATCAGTTGTGGATGTGGTTTTTTCTGAGATGCACTTTCCTGACAAATATGTGGACACAATTAAGGAAGCCACAGGTGTAAGGCTTTACACATTCTCTCATATCACCGGAGGTGATTATACAGTTGAAAAATTCGAAGAAGAGATGAAATTAAACCTTGACATTTTGACCATTGCCTTGATGGATGCCTGCAGGTAACTTGAGCAGGTGAGCAGGTGAGCAGGTGAGCAGGTGAGCAGGTGAGCAGGTGAGCAGGTGAGAATGAGATATTTCGCCTTGTGTCCGTAGCCCACCATAAGAGAACTAAAAAAAAGAGATGTGAGATGCTTACAAAAAATGAGGACCCGCCTCGCGGGCCGTCCATATGCTTTGAGATGGTCGGTCTCTGCCTGAGTAATATTACTATCCTGCAAGACGTAAGCTTTACCGTGAAGGCAGGAGACATGCATTGCCTTATCGGGCCGAACGGCGGGGGGAAAACCAGCCTTATCCTTTCACTACTCGGGCAAATGCCTCATACCGGCCGCATCGCAATCAATTGGACAGATGGAACAACAATCGGATATGTGCCCCAGGTGCTTGATTTTGATCGAACACTTCCGGTTACGGTAAATAACTTCATGACAATGATTTGCCAGAATATGCCTGCATTTATCCGTACAAAAAAAAGATATAAGGATATCATAAATAATGCCCTTCGTCTGGTCAGTATGGATACCAAAGCAGAACGGAGACTGGGTGAGTTATCAGGTGGTGAGATGCAACGAGTCTTATTTGCCCAGGCGCTTATTCCGTTTCCTGATCTCTTGATCCTTGATGAACCGGGCGCAGGGATAGACAGGATCGGGGCGAGGGTCATTGAAGAGATTATCCTTGTTTTGAAAAAACAGAAAGTTACTATGGTCTGGATAAATCACGACTTGAAGCAGGTCAGACAAATGGCTGATGCTGTTACGTGTATTCATAAACAGGTGCTTTTCTCAGGAACTCCGGAAGAAGTTCTGACTACGGAAAAAGTCTTTCAGGCCTTTAGTGCGACGACTACCAACGTAAGGCGGGACAGCCCGTAAATTCAATCAGTTGGCAACCCCTTAGATTTTGCTTGATTGCGAAATTACCATAGAACCAAAATAGCGTAAAGTGTCCCGCTTTAAGTTGGTAGCCAGTGCGACCAACTTTACTTAAGGGCTCGGTCAAAAAATTGGAATTCATAAAAAAGAATCGTAATAGTTCCCCCACGGATTTTTACGGAATTATCGTAACTGTTCAGGTTTTTAGACCCACGGTTGGTTGCCTCGTTCAATTTTTATCGCTCTCTAACCCTGGAACTGTAAACCTGAGTAGTTACATTTACTCATTGTTTTCAATTTTCAGTGAAACTCCGTGTCATTCCGTGGTGAACTTTTACAGAGAATCAAAAAGATGGTTAGTATCTACAATTCTATAATGCCGGTTGTACAGCGCCTGGCAGAGTCAGGCTGGTTGCCGGAGTCGCTAAAATACGCATTTGTGTTCAATTCTCTTGTAGCTGCCCTTATACTGGGGCCGGTGCTCGGCGGTATCGGTACACTGGTTGTCACAAAAAGACTTGCTTTCTTTTCCCAGGCAATAGGAAATGCCGCGCTTACAGGTGTTGCTATAGGAATCATACTGGGAGAGTCTTATACCTCTCCATACGTTTCATTGTTCAGTTTTTGCATCATTTTTGGAATGGCCATGATATTTACCAGGAATAGAACAAAAATGACTACTGACACCCTGATTGCCATATTCCTCTGTATTTCATTGGCGGTCGGTGCCTGTATTCTGCTCTATGTGACAGCCAAGGTAAATGTTCACGTCTTGGACAATGTCCTTTTTGGCTCGATTCTCACTGTAAACGAGCTTGATCTGAATGTTCTGTTTGTAATTTCTTTTATCTGTATACTCTGTGGGTTGGGCTTTTATAACCGGATGGTTCTTTCCAGTTTTAATCCCAACCTTGCCCGGGTACGAGGGATAAAGGTAATTTTTCTCGACTATCTCTTTATCCTCATGGTTACCATAATCACTGTAGCTTCAGTAAAAATCATCGGAGCGATACTGGTGGAAGCGCTGCTTGTCATACCCGCTGCCTCAGCCCGCAACTTGAGCAGATCAATGAGAGGTTTTTTCTTCTATAGCGCTGCCTTTTCCACATTGAGCTGTGTTATCGGGATTGTTATACCGATGGAATTGGAGATACCGGTTCCATCGGGTGGTGCCATTATACTGGTTGCAGCCTTTTTCTTTGCCGCCACAACTGCAATAAGGCAGTTGAGACGGGCCTATCCAGCGCTTGGGAAAATATGATTCAGCTTGAGGTATTTCCTTTTAAAAAATCTTGGGGAGAATATCATGAAGATTGAAAGATTGTTTTTTGTAGGAGTTGTTTTAGTTTTTTGTCTGTTAACGGCAAGTTCAGCGTGGGGCCACAAGGTGCACATATTTGCCTGGGTGGAAGAAGGTACAGTGCATACCGAAAGCTACTTTTCAGACGGAAACAAAGTTGTTAATGCTCAAATACAGGTCTTTGACAACCACGGAAAGTTAATCATGTCCGGTAAAACCGATAAAAAAGGCATATTCGTTTTTAAATTGCCGGCGTGCAAGGCCTTGAGAATAGTTCTCAATGCGTCGGAAGGTCATACTGCAGAATTCGATCTCGCAGTTGACCGGGTCGATTGAGACTCGGCAACCGGTTCAATCGGCAACCCCTGAACCCTGAACCCTGAACCCTAAAAGGAGATATAAATTGAAACAGGCCGGTATTGTACTTTTTATGTTTGTTTTTAATATATTTGTCCTTTTTGAAGCATCCGGACAGGCAAACCAGGAGTTTCCGCTTGTGCTTACCTGTCTTCAGCCTACTTATTCCTTTGCAAGTATCCTGACCAAAGACACATCAATAAAAGTAAGCAACCTGGGTCCGGCCGGATACCCCATGGGAAGGCTTGGACGCTATTTCAAGACGCATGAAAAAGAAATTAAAAATTATGCTGCAAGGGCTGATGCGGTTATTACGATCAGGAGTGTATGGAAACACGACCCACTTTATATTTATGCAAGAAAATGGAATATCAGGATTATTGAAATAGATGCATCTATGCCCTTTGCCCCTGCCCTCACAGGTGTTTCTATTCTTGAAGTTCCGGATAGCTGTCCTCTTTTGCCGGGCACACAAACAGGTAAATCTCTCCGTAAAGATCATCAAACCATCTCTCCCTTCATTTGGCTCAGCCTCTCAAATGCCTCAAAAATGCTCAGCATCATTGCCGGAGATCTGAAACGCCTCAGCCCAAAAGATGCCGCGGTGATTGACAAAAATCTGGTTACTTTCAAAAAAAAGCTTTTCAGGCTCAGACTCAAATATGAAAATATATTTGCAGAACTGGAATCGCTTGAAGTTTTTGGCCTGACAGATGTCTTTCCCTACTTTACAAACGACCTGACCTTCCATGTAACAGGCTATTTCTTAAAAGATGATTTTTATTGGACAAAAGAAGATCTATCCAATCTGAAGATAAGACTTCAACAGGACAAGATTAAAGTTGTAATTCACAAATGGCAACCAAAGCCTGAAATAATCCAGGCTGTAATGGATGCAAGAGCAAAACTGGTAGTGCTCAATTCGATGAATCCGGCTATATACAAGGAAGGCAGGATTGACCCTGATGGGTATTTAAAAAATATGCGCAACAACCTTGAAATCATTGCCAGTGCATTTGCAGCTTCCCAATAAGAATTAAAGGTTCAGGGCTTTGGATTCATGGAAAACTCTAAGGAACTTGGACGAATTAACTTCCCCAAGTAGGCGCATAGATTTGGGTCGAATTTATTTGATCTCAGATCACAAAAGTTGATTGAATAGCGAGCTATTTCAATATTTTTGGGATTTGAGACCGGACAAAGGTGGCCTGAAGCTGTGATGCATAGTTGGGGAAATTAATTCGTCCCCGTTCCTTAGTAACTTTGGCTTATCAATTGAGTGTAACCAAAATAGAACAAAGTTATTGATTTTCGGGGATGGTTCCCCGCTCTGTGATATATGCGAGATATTGGTGGAATGTGCAAAACGATTCGAACCTCCGGAAAATCC
>JABZFQ010000051.1 GCA_014237365.1 Desulfobacteraceae bacterium
ATGCTGGATTATCCGATTGCCGAACAGATTCAGGATTTGATGCCCAGCCTGGCGTTGGCCGGTATAATGGGATCGGGTGTCTATTCCCTTAAATATGTATCTATTACCAATCAGTTAGCATTGTTGTCCGCACAAATTATTACAGGAATCGTGATTTACACCGGCATTTGTTACATCTTCAGGATATCGTCTTTTATGGAAATTATTGAGATGATCAAGTCAAAGTTGCTCAACCTTCGATACGCTGATTAACAAGTATCTGCTGAATTTCTATTTCATAATATTTTAAAGTGGTTAAAGCAGTTGGGGTTTTTCAAATTATTGCTGTTTAAGGGGTGTTGTTCCTAATAGCCCTGTATATGGGAAACCTGTTTCAAATGTCTTGCAAAGAATCGAATGTACTCATGGCTAACTATCTGTAAAGATAGCAAAATAGAAATTCAGCAGATACTAACAATCAAGAATAAGAGAAAAGCACTATGACAGAACATAATGAACATCAAACCTTCAAAACCGATGAGATTCCATATCAGGAAATCAGTGATACGGCCGTGCTTTCAAAAAATCCCCTGGTCAGCGTCAAGATGATTACATACAATCACGAGCCATACATCGCTCAGGCGATTGAGGGTGTGCTTATGCAGAAGACCGACTTCCCGATCGAACTGATCATCGGTGAAGACTGCTCCACCGACCGCACCCGCGAGATAGTTCTTGATTATCAAAAAAAGTACTCCGATATCATCCGCTTAGTCATTTCTGAACACAATGTAGGAATGATTAAAAATGGTTTGAGAACAAATAAAGCATGTCGCGGTAAATATATAGCTTTCTGCGAGGGTGATGACTATTGGATTGATCCTTTAAAGTTACAAAAACAAATAAAATTTTTAGAAGCAAATCAAGACTATGGGTTGGTTTATAGTGATGTCGATAGATTAAACAATAAAAGTAGCACTATCGAAAAAAACATTTTTAAAAACCAATTGAGAATAAAAAAAAATACTTTTGACGATTTTTTACTAAATGTATGGTTTTTAGCACCTTGCACATGGTTTTTCAGGAATGACGTATTTCGAAGTATTAAGCATCTATTAAAAATTGAATATGTTGTGGGTGATTTACCATTATTACTTGGAATTAGTAAAAATTCTAAAATTGGTTATATTGACGAATCAATGGCGGTATATAGAGTATTAGAAAAAAGTGCTTCACATTTACAAGGCACTCAAGCAAAATATACCTTTCATCAAGGTATATTCAAAATACAAATGGACTTTGCTAAATATTATAATGTAGCACCAATTGTTATAGAAAAAATTAAATGCACATATTATATAAAGGTTTTTAAAACGGTATGTCTATTAAATGATAAAAAATCAAAAATAGAACTATATTCTTATTTAAAGAAACGAAACCTTCTTTCAAAAAAGAAGAGAGTGCTGCTTTGTTGGATAACAAAATTATCAATAATAAGATTTTTCCTGCTGAAGTTCCTGAACCAATTTGTGATTAACCTAATGATATCATAAGACAAACTTGACTTTTGGGCGTGATTTTGTAGTCATGTAACTCACTCAAATTGGGGTCAATAAAGATTGAATGAAAACGAGAAATTTATAAAAAAGTATCACCATAATACAGCAGCGATGCAGATGGGACTTACAAATTTTCCACTAAACTGGAGATATCTCATTACAATCCCAATAC
Organism: Desulfobacteraceae bacterium; assembly: GCA_014237365.1. Taxonomy (GTDB): domain Bacteria; phylum Desulfobacterota; class Desulfobacteria; order Desulfobacterales; family ETH-SRB1; genus B13-G4. The sequence goes on from JABZFQ010000051.1 coordinate 1,711, forward strand.
CTCGTAAATAACTGATTTTTCGAACCTGCATTGTTTTGTAGGGACTACCCAATGAATATATCATTTGAGTGTAACCAAAATGAAACATGCCGTTAAAGTCAAATTACCACCACCAGAGGTGGTGGCTTGTTTTTGTTAGTCCTGAAAGGTACCCTGTTTTGGGCATTGGGCAACAACTACTTTCCCGCTAAAAAGCGCAAGCTGTTGCTGTCAGATGGTTTTTGCATACAGAAACCAAGAAATTGCCCGTTCACGCCAGTTTTGCTGGCCGGTACCCTGTCTGCAAATCATAGAAGCTATAGCCAATATGCTCTATTTTTTTTTCGTATAGCATCCACTCACCGCCTTAATAGCTGTGAATATTCAATCACCATGCCATGTGACCAATGCTGGATATTATGTCCACAAATTTTCCATCAAGAAATTGCAAAAGCATCAGGGCGTTATAATTACTACAACGGTAAAACCTTTTTATGGTACCACTACCAGAGGTAGTGGTTTAAACCGATTAATTAATATTAAGCAATAAAACAAGATAGCTATAGATTTTTGATACGATGTGTGCCATATTAATTTTTTAATAAATTAATCAACATTGGAGGATTAAAATGGTACATGTTGTCAAAGACACCGTAGCTGATCAAAGAAAATACTCATCTGATATTGAACAATGTTTGGATAATTGCAAAGAAAAGTTCAACCAAATATTGTTTGGTGTTCTCAACGAAGGAAATCAGGATGCTCATAAGGTGGAAGCATCAATTTTCAAGCAATTGATGAAATTGGGGTTTATTTTAATGCAGTTGTTCTTTGCCAGCCATAATAAAGGTAATTATGGCAAAACGCTAAAAACCGCACAAGGAATTGCCAAAAGAGGGAGGACAAGTAAAAAGGCATATTTCTCAATTTTTGGAAAGATGAAAGTGACCCGCTATCTTTACCATATAGGAAATGTAAGTTTTGCGCCTTTAGACATTGTATGGGCGCATTCCCAAAAAGTGGGTCATGTTGCAACAATGGATTCGGAAGAAATTGCCATTTGTTTTAACAGGTTCCAGCGTCCTGCTTTGTAATAAGATCGCAATAACAAAATAGCCTCTGCGCTTTGTTCCTTCCAAAAAATGCCCGGGCCTTTTATTCGAAGATTGATCACTCTGCGAACTGCGCTTTCAATTGCTCCGCTGCCACAGGGTAAGCCCAATGCCGAAATGCCTGGGTAATCCATTCGTTGCCGGTGTTTTATGAAGTAGTTTAATTGAGTGCGGATAGCTCTACTGTTGCGCCCGCGACACAAAGATCTGATCGTTTCTATTACCTGATCGGTTTTGCCGCTACGTAAAAGCGTGCGCTGTAGCGTAAACCATTGTTTGCGCTTTTTGCTGTTCCAGTTTTTACGCAAAGAAGCAACTTTCGATAGATGCTCCACTGCGTGGTAAAAATCAAGCAGTTCGTAGAATTGGCCAAATTTTAACCCCAAACATTTCATGAGAGATGGAACTCTGTCCCAAATCCATTTTGCGCCATCAGCCACGAAAAGGATCTTGTCTGCTTCCGCAATCCCTACCCGGCTCAAATAATTTCGAATGCGGCCTCCATCAGTAGATATGACTACCCGCCGACCCTTCAAACTTACATCATACACCACAGCACTGGCTTTCTGCATGAGTCTGGCTCGCTGCGCCCACTTGTAAACAATGGTTTGAATCGTCTTGACGTTAAGAAAAATACCTCGCTGAGACAGATTTGCCTGCGCTTCTTCAAACGAATCCATTGCTGACACGGTCATTGCAATTTCAGAAGCCAATCCAGGTGTGCAGTGATCATTGATACCCAGTATGACCAAGCCGGGGTAAAGTCCACTTCCGCGCTTTTTACGTTTTTTCTTCCCAACATAATATAAAACACGCACAATAATGGTTACACCACATTTAAGGGTGATTACTACGTCTCGTAACCCTTTGTT
>JABZFQ010000060.1 GCA_014237365.1 Desulfobacteraceae bacterium
AATTGGATTAACAGATCATGGTGATTTTTCAAATATTGATTTTATAGTTCCAAGAATAGTTGCCATAGCAGAGAAACTAAATAGCGTTTTAAGCATAAAGGTTGTTCCCGGGATAGAAATAACACATGTGCCGCCAAGCCTGATATCAGATGCCGCAAAAAAGGCGCGCTCTCTAGGAGCAAAGATCATTATAGTGCATGGAGAAACAATTGCCGAACCTGTTTCTCCTGGCACTAATAATGCTGCGATAGAAGCAGATATTGATATTCTGGCACACCCCGGCCTGATAAGTGAAGAGGAAGTTTTAAAAGCAAAAGAGAATGAAATTTTTTTGGAGATATCAGCCCGTAAGGGGCATTCTCTGACAAACGGACATGTTGCAAAGCTTGCCAGAAAAACAGGTGCAAAACTTGTCATCAACACTGATGCGCATGCGCCTGAAGATTTGATTGATGAAAAAATGGCAAAAAAAATTGTTTGCGGAGCAGGTTTGACCGAAAATGATTATGATATAATGCAACAAAATGCCTCCTTATTTATATAGACAGAAGCCTTCAACCTTCAGTCTTCCACCTTTAGCCTTAAACCTATCCACCTAAGTAGTCACCAATTTAGGAAACGATTTTTTTACTTGACTAAATAAAAAATATCATTTATATATAACATAAATAAATAAATTTGATTCAGTAAATTATGGGAATACAGAAATAAAGATTGTATGCATTTTCCCATCTTAATATCAGGTTTGGAAGAGCATTTTTTGGATAAAAATTCAATATATAGACTTTCAGATAATTAATTTCACAAGAATAGAAGGAGGAAGTTATGTCTCTTGATCCAACCAAGCATCAGGATTGGGAAATTGCCGAAGATGCGGAAAAAAATATGAAAACCGTATATCAACTGGGAGAGGAACTCGGGCTTGAGAAAGAAGAGTTGCTTCCGCATGGACATTATGTGGCGAAATTGGATTTTGCAAAGATTGTTAAACGTCTTGAAGTAAAACCAGACGCAAAATATATTGATGTAACAGCAATAACTCCCACTCCGCTCGGAGAAGGAAAAAGCACTTCTGCTATGGGATTGGTGCAGGGACTTGGCAAGAGAGGCAGACGAGTAATAGGAGCTATCCGCCAGCCGTCCGGGGGACCTACAATGAATATTAAGGGGAGTGCAGCAGGAGGCGGGCTTGCGCAGTGTATTCCTCTTACACCTTTTTCACTCGGTTTGACCGGCGATATTAATGCTATCATGAATGCTCATAATCTCGCCATGGTAGCTTTGACATCAAGGATGCAGCATGAAAATAATTATTCTGATGAGATACTGGCTAAAAAGAATTTAAAACGGCTGGATATTAATCCAAAAAATGTTGAAATGGGATGGATACTTGATTTTTGCGCTCAGTCTCTCCGTAATATAATAATAGGTCTTGGTGGAAAGATGGACGGTTTTCCCATGCAGTCTAAATTTGCAATTGCCGTCAGTTCCGAGATTATGGCTATTTTAGCTGTTGCTACAAGCCTGAAAGATATGCGCGAGCGAATGGGTAAAATAGTTGTCGCATATAACAAAAATGGCGATCCTGTTACTACAGCAGATCTTGAGGTTGACGGTGCCATGACTGCATGGATGGTGGAAGCCCTGAATCCGAATCTCATGCAGAGTCTTGAAGGACAGCCAGTCCTGGTGCATGCAGGACCATTTGCAAACATAGCCATAGGGCAATCATCAATCATTGCAGACAGAGTTGGCTTAAAACTCGCAGACTATCATGTTACTGAAAGTGGTTTTGGAGCAGATATAGGTTTTGAGAAATTCTGGAACTTGAAATGCCGTTTTAGTGGATTAAAACCAAATTGCGCTGTAATAGTAGCAACCATTCGTGCATTAAAATGTCATGGCGGCGGACCTCCGTTACCTCCCGGCAAGCCAATGGATTCGGCATATCTTGAGGAGCATGTGGACTGGGTTGAAAAGGGATGCGAGAATCTGGTTCATCACATTAAAACAGTTAAAAAGGCCGGTATAAATCCGGTTGTTTGTATTAATTCATTCTATACTGATACAAAGGATGAAACAAATGCAGTTCGCAGGCTGTCTGAAGTTGCGGGTGCCCGTGTTGCTGTTTCAGAGCACTGGCACAAAGGCGGTGACGGAGCATTGGAGTTTGCCGATGCTGTAGTTGATGCCTGTGAGGAAGAAAACAATTTTCGCTTTCTTTACGAGCTGGATACTCCATTGCGTAAACGGATTGAACTGATTGCAAAAGAAGTTTACGGTGCTGACGGCGTAAGCTATACCCCTGAAGCCGAGGCCAAAGCCATAAGAATGGAACAGGATCCTGAACTGGCAAAATTAGGGACATGCATGGTCAAAACCCATCTCAGCCTTTCCCATGATCCTACTAAAAAAGGCGTTCCAACAGGGTGGACTCTTCCTGTGCGGGATATCTTGACATATAAGGGAGCAGGGTTTGTTGTGCCGGTTGCAGGAGCTATCAGCCTTATGCCTGGCACAGCTTCAGATCCGGCTTACAGGCGTATTGATGTGGATGTTGAGACCGGAAAAGTAAAAGGGCTTTTTTGAGGGAGATTTAAATAATGTCAGCAAAAATTATCAGTGGAACTGAAATAGCCAAAGAAATAAGGGTAGAGATTAAACAGGAGATAGCAGAATTAAAGGAAAAACATGGCTTGACTCCTGGATTGGCCACAGTCCTTGTGGGTGATGACCCTGCATCCAGGGTATATGTCGGTCAAAAGGATAAGTCTTGTAATAACCTGGGTATTTATTCGAAGATGATCAACTTGCCGGAAGATATTGCTGAGGAAGATCTCCTTAAGTTAATAGATGAATTAAACAATGATTCCAGTATTCATGGTATTTTAGTACAGTTGCCTCTCCCTGAGCACATTAATGAAACCCGTGTACTTTATGCAATTGATCCCAACAAGGATGTAGATGGTTTCCATCCTGTAAACGTTGGGAAAATGGTGATCGGAGAGAAATGTTTTCTTCCGTGCACACCTCATGGAGTTTTAGAGCTTTTAAGTCGTTCAGGAGTAAAAACAGAAGGAGCTGAGGTGGTAATAGTCGGGAGAAGTAACATTGTTGGCAAACCGGTTCTAAATCTGATGCTTCAGAAAAGACCGGCCGGTAATGCAACGGTAACTTTGTGTCATACAAGGACTAAAGATATATCTTTCCACACAAAACGCGCAGACATACTTATAGTTGCTACCGGTCATCCTAAAACTGTTACCGGCGATATGGTCAGTGAAGGGGTTGTTGTTATTGATGTGGGAGTAAACAGAATTGGAAAAACGTCTGAAGGAAAGGCGATTTTAGTAGGCGATGTTGAATTTGATAGTGTAAAAGAAAAAGCTGCTGCAATAACACCTGTTCCGGGCGGTGTAGGCCCGATGACAATTGTTATGCTGATGAAGAATACAGTGGAAGCAGCAAGAAATAAGCTGGTGAGAAAGTGAGAAGGTGAGAAAGTGAGTTGAGTGTAACCAAAATAGAACAAAGTTATTGATTTTCGGGAATGGTTCCCCGCTCTGTGATATATGCGAGATATTGGTGGAATGTGCAAAACGATTCGAACCTCCGGAAAATCCGGCCCAATGTATTCGGCAATATCCCGTAGGGGCAGGCCCCTGTGCC
>JABZFQ010000260.1 GCA_014237365.1 Desulfobacteraceae bacterium
ATGCGCTCAATCGAGGGATATTTACCTGTCAGGGAAAAGTAATACCCCTCTGGAGGCCACGGCCAGAGAGGCCTCCAGAGCACTTTGTCGTTTTTGGACGGAAAATCCCTAGAACCCCAAGTTCGTCCACAGCCCGCCGGCGGTCAGATTGTGCGATCCAACGACCACCAGGCCTTCTTCCTTTCCTAGAAATTGGTAGATCTTTGAGTGAAACGTCTGACTTTTCTCTGAGTGAACAACATTCAACGAATCGGTATGAAGCAGCAGAGCAGTAAGAGCCTCATAGGATGTCCCCCCAAGGTCAACACCGACATAGACATTTACTATACCGCCTCGCTCTCTAAAACTTTCGAGTGAATCTTTTATCCTGAGGACGCCACTGTTCTTTGCGAATGCGACTACGATGTTAAGAGTATGGTAATCTGGCACCTTAAGTAACTCAATCAGACGGCTCCCAAGCTGCCCGGTTAAGGGCTGGTTCATCAGCTCCATTCAGCATCCCTATAAATGTAGATAGTCAATAAAAGCCAAGCCCCGAATCGAGCCTGGAACCTGATGACAGAGCGCTGTTCACCATGAGCGGAGATTACCGACCTCAAAGCCGGCCTGCAACAACTAGAAGAATTCTCAATTAACCAACCATTCACCAGAAACAGATAGCAATAGAGAAACAATAGTATAGGCTATTGATAAAGATAGATTTTCCGGCTTTTTTCAGCCAAAAAAGAGCGCAGCTGGAGATTTACCCAACACCTAAAGAAGAGTAGTCATTTGTGCATACCTAGAGGAGCGCATAAACTTAGAGCTTTGAGCATGCCACACCCTAAAAATCTAGAATCCAAAAGTCCTGAACAAAGGTCGAGAGCAAAATAAATTGTCTTCACACACAATAATCAGCATCAAGCCAAGGCCACAGCTCAACCCCCGTCTCCCTCTTCAGGCCAACCAAATAATCGGTGCCCAAATTTCCACCTTCACCTCAGTTTTTAATTAAATATAAATCACACTTCTTAGCCTACAAAACCCTCACAAAAGAAAATAAAGCTGATTTGTTACCAAAAGCTGATCTTCGAACGATATAGAAGAGGGCGACCTCCTCACATTCCCATTATCCGTTAAAATTTTAAGAACCTTAGACTGCTGCAATCCGAAAAGCGCACTTTTATACTGACTTAAGGTAGCAGGTGAGTTATTGCATGTTTTAAATATCAGATCTTGAACCGTAAACGATTCAGAACTTGATAGGAATTGGGGAACTTCCTCTGTCAATGCGTTTAATACACGCTTATCTGCGTCATCATCAAAAATAAAATCAAACATATTTTGATCTTTGATGGCTTCAAACGTCGGGTCATAACCGAGCATCATATTAAGCCCTTCCGCCCCATGATGCTCAAAAGCATTTTTGCTTCCCCAGTGCGTTAATAGCATTTCGTTTCGCGCTGTGGGATGCGATGACAGATGAATCAGCCAATATGCACGATTGCTTTTTCGAGAAACAATAAAGAATGGCGTATAAAATGATGCGCCACACTGGCTTTGGATTTCTTTATAAAGCAACTGCTCAATCAACAAACGGCTTTGTTTAATCTCTATGGCATCCTGCAAATCGGGATGTTTTAGAATCCCACCCAAATCTAAGCGCTTTAAGGTCTTGGTAACACCCGACTTATTGGACATATAGTTTATAAGGCTATCTGTAGAAAATGTAAGAATCACTTCCGTACCTGCTGGAAATGTTTCAAATAGCCTTCTCAAAACAGACGGAGGTACATCTTTATAACCATACTGATCGAGAATAAAAATATTTCGTGGCTTCCTACTCCTGCTCTTAATATCACTGCATATTTTTGGCAGAAGCTTCAAGAAGTCGCCATGAAGGACATGAACCTTCTCAACTGGCAACTCCGACTCAGACAGGGCGAATCTCAGCTGCTCTATTGCACGTTTGTCAATCTCAACGAAATAATAGGTTGCATCCAAAACGAACGGTTTTCGCCTGCCATTCGCATTAACCTCAGCCTCGGCGCTCTGGAGAGTGCGCATGAGAAGCAGTGGTGAACCAGGAATTATTTCAGAACTGACCGGGGAGCGATAACGACCGCCACCAGCGAAGCCGTCGATAACGTTTATTTTAAAATTATCAATTATGGGGTTCTTTGTAAAAACAGAAATGTATCTGCGAAGGTAATCACAAATAATTTCGTGCTTTACCGAACTATGATCATCCAGAACAGGAGGAGCAGAAAGATCAGACCAGTCGTAACCATTTTTTTTCGGCATCCAGCCACCCTTGTATTATGCCTCATCATCCAAAGGCACGCTTATCGCTATAAGTTTATTGCTGCAATCCGAGGCATTTCGTCCCAAACCTTTCCCTGGAACTCTCGACCATTTGCCTTCTTGTTGCGTTTTTTGCCATCAGAGCCCCACGTCCCCCACTGCTTGAAGAAAAAGGCTACACTCTGCGCCTCGCACTGCTGCTGTATATGGTCAACCCACTCAGCTTTCAAAGGCCTCGCATAACGCCCTGACTCTCCACCAACAATGACCCAGTGAATACCTCCAAGATCTACCGCCCCAATGTCCTCTAGAAGCGGCTCAACCGACAAAAACCTAACGGCAGCATCGATATTCCTAAGATAATCGATTCTTGGGACGCCATACTTAACATCTTCTACTGAGACACCCAGCCAAGCATTCTGCGGTGCTCTGCAGGAGTTAAAGTAATCAGCCATTCGCTCTGCGCGCTTCGTCAAGATCTGGTACGTATGCTGCGGGGTTTGCGCGATCACATCAAATACTTTATCAAGAAACGCGTCTGGCACAGTTTCATGGAAAAGATCACTCATTGAATTAACGAAGTACTTCGTTGGTTTTTTTCGGCGCAAAGGCTGCTCCAGGCGGTCGGGCAAAAGAGAGAGCTCAAAACCATTTTCATAACCGGGTGTTCCCATAGCTTTCAGCCGCTTCGCCATCTCTTCCGCATAACAGTGCTTGCAGCCTGGCGACACTTTCGTGCAGCCCGTCATTGGATTCCAAGTGTGCTCCGTCCATTCAATGGTGCTTCTATTGCTCATTATCGCCTCCCTATAAGGGCATACTGTACAGAAAAACAGATCGCATCTACATCCTTTGTATATTATTGTAATCGCTTATTCATATAATTACGAATATCTGAATATGCTTAACCCTGAAAGGCTAGCCTCATCCCTTCAAAGCCACATGCATGAAAATCAGCTGACCCAAGCTCAGGTCGCGAAAAACCTGAATGTGAGCCAAGCCCTTATCAGTCGAATATTAAACTGTGACTGGACTAGACGAACTGCCAAAATTCAAAGGGTTAGCCGGCTCGTTGGTCTCAATGCTGAAATTGATCCGCGACAGAATGCAGAATTGATGGGAGCCTTGTCCGAGGTTTGGAATGGCGAAGAGGAAGACGCCAAGGCCTTAGCTAAATGTATTCGCGCAATCGGAGAGGCGAGAAAAAAACCTACACCCTGACACCTCACTCGGCAGCTAGTGTTCCGTCTGGTTAATTCCTAAGCGGAAGTGCGCTATAATTCGAGCTATTATTTACGAGCTCGGAGACTCTGTTTTGGCCCGGAAACCAGCACCCTTTAATCTTACGGTAAAC
>JABZFQ010000204.1 GCA_014237365.1 Desulfobacteraceae bacterium
CCAACAAAAGGGACATAGGCCCAGCGGTCAGCCATGGCCGGCCAAAGTCCGGCCTGTTTTAAACCAATAACTGGAATAAGGGTTCCAAGAAACCATAGCCATCCCATACACAAATATGGCTTTTTTCTAAGGTTCAGAAACACCAGAAATGAAATAGAAGCCAGAAACAAACCAGCTCCCAATATTTGCCAGATAGGCAAAGTATCAGGAAATGGATAAAAAATCGCCAGGTTTTTTGGCCAAATCATCTTTTCAATGTATTTTACATATGATACCAGAGCGTTTGCAATCCGGATCTGCATTGGTACCAATTCCGTAGATACTACTATTCCATAGTACTTAACCGATAAAGAGGATATATATACTGAAACTGCAGAAAAAGCGAAAAAAGGGATCTTTTCAAGGATCAAATTAAATGGAGATTGATTTCGGAGACGTTCAAGAGGCCAATAGTCAAGCAAAAGGAGAACAAACGGCAAGGTTACGAGCATTGGTTTAGCCATAAGGCCAAGCATTAAGAATAATAATGTAAGGAGATATCTATAAAGGCCGGGACGTGTGGTGTAATGAACGTAGGCCAGCATAGTCAACATCCAGAAAAAGGTACTCAACACATTCTTCCTTTCCGCCACCCATGCAACCGATTCAACATTAAGAGGGTGTAAGGCAAAAAGCGTTGCCACAAAAGCGCTTCGCCAGAGCGCCCCGGTCATTTTTTGAAACACAAAAAACAACAGGATGCTGTTTACAATATGCAAAATCAGGTTTGTCCGATGATGCATACCGGGTATCAGGCCGTATATTTGGCAGTCCAGCATGTGAGAAAGCCATGTCAAGGGATGCCAGTATGCAATGTCAGTAAAAGAAAAAGCCCAGGAAATACTTTCCGAGGTTAGCCCTTTTTGCACTTGCTTATTTTGGAGAATATATAAAGAGTCATCAAAATTGATAAATTCATGATAATTAATTTGCCAGTAAACGGCCAGTGTGGCTATGACGAGAAACAGACAGATCAAAACATCATAACCGATGTTGAATATGCTATCTGAATGGTCGTTTTGATTGTTCATGAATAAATCACTATTTTTAAAAAACTGAATATCAAGATGTTCGGTGATTTCGTTGTGCCAACAAAACACCTATTTTGAAAATAGGATCTGCTTTATTGTACTAATTTACGCGGTCGTTGACACCTTATATATAATGAACCTGAAAATTCACGAATAACCGGTATGGATTCCAGCAAACAATTCACCCTGAAAATTGTCTGGATCAATGGAACCGGTGTTGCAGGATGGAGCCAGTCAAAAGGTGTAATTTCTATTTTTTCAAATCCTGCCTTTAATAAATGCCTGTGAAGTATCCAGCGTACAAATGCTGTTTCATCCGGTGAATCCCCAAGCCGTTTCTTTAGCCAGGGTATATTTTTTTGTATAAGGATCTGGGGATTTAACATGTTTGGCTCGGCAAAACTCATAATTCCACCGGGCTTCAGCAATTCAAAGATCTTTATCAAAGACAATTCAACATCCAAATGATGCAGTATTGATGAACCTATTATCGCATCAAATGGGCCATCTACATCACAGTCTTCAAATCGCTTTTTCAGGAATTGCACTCTTTCTGGAATCAGATTCCTGGCCCGTGCAATTTCAAGCAGATCATGAGAAATATCCATAGCAACCAGGGAAGCGCCTGTTTTAGCAAACCTTTCGGTAAAATTACCAGTACCACAACCAATTTCCAGCACACGAAGCTTTGGCATAAGCCTCGCTCCTGATATAATCAATTCAGCCCTTCGAAGCGCCTGAATCCGTCCTGCCGGTGTACTCCAGCCCCAAACCTGTTCTGGATTGCCATGTATCAGCTTTTTACCATGCAAAATCTCGTTGGTAGCACGAATTTTTGTCATGTAATGCACCGCCTGCCCATACATACAGAGAGTTTGGTTCTCATACAAATTTTATCCTCCGTAAAGCAAACATGACCATTTGTAGTAAAAGCAAACCGTGCTTCCAGCGCTGAATGTTTGTGTCTCCGTATTTACGCTCGCCATATCGAATGGGTACCTCCATAATTTTTAAATTCAGCTTGGTTGCGCCAAACAACAAATCAAAGTCCCCAAAAGGATCAAACTCCCCGAAATAAGCACGATTTTTAGCGATTTTTTCGTAGTCGCTTTTCCACAACACCTTCGTGCCGCAAAGGGTATCTTTGATGGGTTGGCCAAGCAACCACGAAAATGCAAGACTAAAAAATTTATTTCCCAAAAGATTCAGATAACGCATGGCCTCTTCTTCCATGGGATAGACCAATCTAACGCCATTAACAAATTCACCTTTACCTGAACATAATGTATCATAAAATCGAGGTAAAACCTCAGGAGATACAGTCAGATCAGCATCTAATATCATCAGTATTTCGCCGCTTGCCCGGTCAAAGCCCAGTCGAACTGCATCCCCTTTTCCTGTCCCACTTTGTCGAAATAGTTTGCATGACTGTTCCGGATGTTCAAGCATCCCTTTTTCAATAGCTTCATATGTATTATCTTCTGAGTGCCCCTCAACAAATACAAGTTCAGTCCTCCTGCCCATCTTTGGAACACGGATAAAAATGTTATCAATATTACCGGCCTCATTACGCGCCGGTACAATAACGGATACAGACGTATTTCTATTTATAGGCAGAGAATTGGGGCGACGTCGCGCAATGATGAAATTTGTCAGTATAAAATAATGAAACGGCCATATCTTTGCGACAATTCGATTGAAAAAACTACTAACCAGTGGCAAATGCAAAGGCCAAAGAACCTCTCCCCAATGGCGAATAACTTCAAAGTCGGCCAGATCAAGCAGACCGGTGATATCCTGTATTGTTAACCAGTTCTGAGTCAGTGTTGGCCTTCTTATTTCTAATCGCTGGGCCAGCTTTAGCGGCAACTCCCATACCCTACTGTAGGTATTAAGGATAATCCGTGTGCTATTGGAAGATAGTCGTGAGATTTGTCTGAAAACAGTTTGTACGTCCCACAGGTCGTTAACCAGATCCGATAGAATGATCACGTCAAATGTATTGTTTATACAGAGATCATGGATGTCACACTGTATGAAGTTAAGTTCAGGATGGCGTTGATATGCATGCCTGAGCATTTCTTTGGAAAAATCCACTCCGACCCCTAATGCCGGTTTAAGATCAGCAAGCAAATCACCGGTTGAGCAGCCAAATTCAATTACACGTTGTCCGGGAGCTACTAAAAACTTATATACGTGGGCTATCCTTTTGTGATAATAATTTCCCCAGGAATTCATAGAATCAATTTCACGTGCAACACCGTCCCAATGTTTGCGCCTTGTTTGCTGATAAACTGTTGCAGTTTTCTTCATCTACATTTCCCTATTACAATAAAGTCCATCATCATATAGACTTTCAGATAATTAATTTCACAAGGATAGAAGGAGGAAGGCGTATTAGTTATACGTCGACGACTGATAACGCAGTGAAATTATTTGAGTGTAACCAAAATAAAACAATGCCATCTTGATGATGGTTCCCTATTATGTGATACAATTCGTTTTCAAATAACGTAGGGGCAACGCCTGTGGTTGCCCTTTCGCCCTGTGGTTGC
>JABZFQ010000019.1 GCA_014237365.1 Desulfobacteraceae bacterium
AACTTCACGCAATTGAAGCTCTTGAATCATTTGGTTGATAGCCAGCTCCACTGTTGTAAATTCACCACGGTATTTACACATTGGCGGAATCGGAGAAAAATCTCCTTTTGCTATTTTTTGTGTGCTTTCAACAAGGAGCTTAAGTGGCTTTATCAATCTTTTTACAAAAAAATATAGTAAAAAAGTTGTTAATAACAAAACAATTGCAAGAGAGTAAACAGGAATCTTCTGAATGAGCTTAAGCATGGCATTCATGGAATTTTGCTCATTATGAACTAGTGCGGCCGCTACTTTAACCATCTCAGCACCATGTTTTCGCAAGGAAGTTTCGATCTCGTGTTTTTTTTCAGTATTATTAATCCTGTTTTTTTCTAACAACGTTAGCTCTTGCAAAAGCTCCCTGTATTTGTCAAGGTGCTGCACTATGGTTGCTGTCTCTTCCGGTGATAAAATAATTGTAACCTTTTGCAAGTTGTCGGATAAAATAATTTTTGCATTATTAGCACTCTGAACTGCATCTTTGAGATTTGTGCCATACAGAAAATAATTTTTTTCCCACCTTCTGGCTTGCGCAATATCAAAAAGATATTTTTCAGAGATTTGAAAGAAGGAAAGCTTTTTTTGTATATGATTTATGGCTATGACTGAACCAATAACAAGAGCTATCGACAAAGAGGATAAAAGAATAAACATCAGCAACACATGCGTCCGAAGGCTAAAACGTGGCCGTGAAAGCATATCCGGGCAATCGCTATCCAGTACACATTTTTTTTGGTATACTGTTTTCTTTGAATTGTTTATAGATTTAGAGCTGGATTTAAGAAGATTTGTCATAATATATATTTAACCTATTATTATACCTCGAAAGGCCTTCATAACAGGCTTAACCAGCCTGTTTAAACGATTCATAATATAATTACTAAAAGGTTGTTTCGTTTTGAAACATATTTATAGCTTCCAAAATCCAGTATAAATATAACTATTTGTAATTTAATGAAATTTGTTCTGGTATGTTTCTTGATTATAATCTATGCAATATTCGTGCTCAAAAATAAGGAACGTGGACGAAATAACTTCCCCAAGTAGGCACACAGATTTGGGTCGAATTTGTTTGATCTCAGATCACAAAAGTTGATGGAATAGCTTACCTATTTCAATATTTTTGGGGTTTGAGATCGAACAAAGGCGGCTTGAAGCTGTGATGCATAGTTGGGGAAGTTATTTCGTCCACGTTCCTAATCTACTAGACTCAAGTTGAGCGAGTCGAATTTGCCGGAGATTTATGGTTCAACTTGTGCAAACTGAAGTTCGGAGTAATGATGTTTGGATTAAAACAGGTAATAAAAAAAATATTTTTTGGTGGGAAGCAGAAGAGCTTTGATACTGCAAAATCGTCCGATGATGTCATCCGTTCACGTTTCAAAACAAAGTATTGGAACTTTAAAAATCTTCTAAGCATTAATAACACAATCCTTGAAAGCATGTCGAAAATTGAACTCGCACTGCAAGGAAGTCAAAGATTCAGCATGGAATTCATTCGTGAGAATTGTACATCCATTTCAGTAAACATATATAAACTAATTAAAAAAATAAACGACATTTCCGACGGCCGTTATGAAACGCTCTATCATACTTTTGCAAATATTCAAGATAGAATAGATCAGATACTTGAGGAAAGAAAAAAAACTTTTGATGGTAAACTGGTACTGTCAATCGAAGAGATAAATACAGACAGCGCAAACTATGCCGGCAGCAAGATGGCTAATTTAGGCGAAATTATGAACCTGACAGGCATTAATGTTCCGCATGGTTTTGTTATTACTGTTTCTGCATATCATCTGTTTTTGGAGCACAGCGATCTGCAAAAAAATATCAACCAGCAGCTTCAATCTGTTGATATTGAAGATATAAAAATGCTTGAAATGGCCAGCTCAAATATACAAAAGCTTATTATGCAATCACCTGTTCCTCAGGAACTCGAAGCTGCAATATTTGATGGATACAAACGTTTGCAAGAAAAAACAGAAAAAGACGTCAAAGTTTCAATGCGCAGCAGTGCCTTAGGTGAAGACAGCCAGGAATCCTCATTTGCAGGTCAATATCACACCGAACTGAATCTCAGCTTTAATACACTGATTGACTCATATAAAAAAATACTTGCCAGCAAGTATTCCATCCAGGCCATTACATACCGTTTCAATAAGGGTCTTCGCGATGAAGATATTATTATGTGCGTCGGTTGCATGACCATGGTCGAAGCTATTGCCAGCGGAGTTATGTATTCGAAAGATCCGGATGGCATTCATAACGACATAGTAGTTATAAATGCAGTGCCTGGATTAGGAAAAGCAACGGTTGAGGGTAGCGTATCGCCCGATTTATTTGTAGCCTCTAAGGAACAAACGTTTCAACTACTTAAAAAAGAAATTCATGTTAAGGATCATGGAATTTTATTTTTTTCCAATAAAGAACTGCACATTGTCGAATTGCCAGAGCAGGATAAATACGGTCCGGCCATCTCGGATAAACAGGTATATTCTCTGGTAAAACAAGCAGTTATGCTTGAAAAGCACTTTAATGCTCCTCAGGACATTGAATGGGCCTTAGAAAAAAACAGTATGGTCAGAATACTGCAGAGCCGTCCACTGAAACAGGCAAGAAAAGAAGATAATGAACCTGAAAATACTTTAGCTATAAAAGTTAATAATCATATAATACTTAATGGAGGCGTTACAGCAAGCCCAGGTGTGGCCTGCGGGCCGGCATTTATTGTGAACTCGGCCGAGGAAATTTACAAATTCCCTAAAGGCGCTGTTTTGGTGGCAAAAAACTCTCTGCCTCAGTGGGCTGCAATACTAAACAGGGCTGTTGCGGTGGTAACCGATCATGGAGGAATTGCCGGTCATTTGGCCACAGTTTCTAGAGAATTCGGCATCCCGGCACTTTTTGGTACGTCTGTAGCTACCCAGAGAATTAAAAATAAAGCCATAATCACAGTTGATACCTATTCGCGTAAAGTCTATGAAGGGAAAGCCGAAGCATTATTAAAAGAGTTTCCTGCAGGACGCATCAGTTCAATTAAAGGCAGCCCTGTTTATATAACACTTGAAAAAGTATTACGGCATATAACCCCGCTAAATCTTATTGATCCAAAAGGCAATAATTTTACGCCTGATTGTTGCCACACATATCACGACATCACCCGGTTCTGCCATGAAAAGGCTGTAAAAGAAATGTTTGATTCCGGCAAAAACAACAGGAAAAGCAGGGCAGGAAAAAGACTCGTTGTAAATGATGTCCCAACACAGTGGTGGATAATTGACCTGGGCGATGGTTTAAAAGGATCTATGGAAAAAGATACTGTAAAACTTGAAAATATAGCATCAGCTCCAATGTTGGCCCTATGGAAAGGAATAACTGCAGTAGAATGGGATGGCCCGCCTCCGATTGATAGCAAAGGGTTTATGTCCATCATGGTTCAATCTACCATGAATCGTGATTTGTGCGCATCAGGTCAGTCCAGTTATGCGCAAAACGACTGCGCTATTATTTCAAAAAACTTTTGCAATCTCAGTTGCCGGTTTGGTTATCATTATTCGGTTGTGCAGACCTTTGTCAGCGA
>JABZFQ010000131.1 GCA_014237365.1 Desulfobacteraceae bacterium
CAGCAGGAACTTAAATATATTGCGTCTGGCTTGATTTCAGACAATTTCATTGCCATCTTCACATTTGTAGCAAGTGCACGGCCCGGGCATTCGCACTTTACAAAAGCTACAACCTGAGAGGGTTCTTCAAAATTTCCATCGCCAAGAGATGCTGCTTTCAGGCAACGCCATTCACCAGGGCATCCGTCACCACTATCCATGTATGAACCACAACCTATAACTGCGACTTTTTTCATTTTAATTTATTCTTCCTTTCCTTCCTTAGGTTTTTTGTATTTATAATCAAAAGTTTTGAAGCAGTGTCAAAAACCGGCGAAACTTTATCATTCCATATCGGTACGGCAATTTTCATGGGGAGATTACTTGCCTACACCTCTATTGCCGTCGCCTCTTCCACATCCTCCGCCACGTCCGCCACCGCCGCCACCGCATCCTCGACCCATTCCCATTCCACCACCAGAACCTCTACCAGTACCAATTCCTGATCCTCCAACAAAATTTGGTATTTGAGTATATCCCGCAGGGCCTGATTCACCTTGATATTCGTCTGATTTTAATTTTTTTGGAGATGCCGGATCAGCGCCCTTATATTTTTCTAGGGCTTCTATTGCTGAGCCGGTATGACCGGTAAACAATTCCACACCGGATGCAGAGAGGGTTTGTACAGCTTTTGGGCCGCAGTTGCCGGTTATCACTGCCTCAGCGCCCTTTGAAATTACAAACTGCCCGGCTTGAATGCCTGCACCACCGGTTAACGAAACGCCTTTATTCTCAAAAGCCTCAAAACTCATATCATCTGTATTAACGATTAAAAAATAGGCACACCTGCCAAAGCGCGGGTCTATTTGCGAATTTAAATCTTTTCCATAGGAACTGACAGCTATTTTCATATCTTGCTTTCCTTTTACTTAAGGGAACGGGGAGGTTATTTCGTCCCCGTTCCTAAGTTGAGTTATTTTTTACTTAATCTGCACCAATCTATTGCGCATCAAGGACTTGCGAAAAGTCTCGACATATCCATTGGTATACCTGCGCTTTTCGCAAACCTTGCTGCATCAAGATCTTGGCACATTTCTTTACTAAATTAAAGCATTTTCCATGCCAATACAAGGAACATCCAAAATTATATTTTGCCAAATTTTGACTCAAAACATTTATAGTTATTCAACATATACTTTTTGCCCCGGATATATTTTGCTTCTAGGTGTTAGATTGTTTGTCCGTAAAAAGCGCTCAAGAGGCACGTTATGTTTTTTTGCTATCCTGAAGGAGCTATCTCCGCGTTTTACCAGATATGTTCTTAAACTTTCTTTTGCCGGGGCCGGGCTTTGCTTTTGTCCGGGTATTTTTAACATCTGTCCAATATGAAGATGCGTATTTAAAAGGTTGTTCAGCTTCTGAAGTTTTTTTGTAGTAGTATCAAAACGCCTGGCTATAATCCACAAAGAGTCACCGCGCTTTACAATATATTTTGATGTATGTTTATATTTGGGCTCACGAACCCGGTATACTGCTCCCCTTTGTGGAATTTTAAGCTTTTTACCTGCTACGATTAAATTGTTTTTACGTATGTTGTTTGCCCGTGCAATGCTTTTGACACTTGTACGGTAGCGCCTCGCTATAGTTGAAAGGGTTTCTCCCGGCCTTACCTTGTGGTACACGATTCTTTTACTTTTGGGTGGAGAACAGATCGGTATCTTATTCAGCTTTGAAAGCAGCACCTCACCTTTGCCCGGGGGAATTCTCAGAGAATATTGATCAGAGGGCAATATATTGTATCGTAGCTCCGGATTAAGTTCTTTCAATATTTTTTCGGGAGTTCCTATATTTTTTGCTATGTCGTTGAGATGCGCCTGTTTTGATACAGATATAGATTCATATTCAAATGGAGAAACTGTTTTTATTGAATCTAGTCCGTATTTTTCCAGATTTTTGATTATATGTAAAGTTGCAAGGAACCTGGGGACATATCTGGCGGTTTCCTGAGGAAGCCTTTGATATAGATCCCAGAAATCGTCAAGGTAGTTTATATTCTGACTCCGTATTACACGAAGCACCCTTCCCTCTCCGCAATTATACGACGCAAGAACTGTGTTCCAGTCGCCAAAGATGTTATGCAGTTCTTTCAGGTATGCTATAGCGGCTCTTGTTGACTTAACAGGATCAATCCTTTCATCAATAAATAGATCACGTTTAAGGCCGAACTTGTAGCCCGTTGAGGGAATAAACTGCCAGAGTCCGAGAGCCCTGGCTTTTGAAAGCGCAACCACATTAAATCCACTTTCGATAAGAGGGAGCCATGACAGTTCAACAGGAAGACCGGCTTTTTTAAGTTCTGATACTATATGCGGGCGATATCTGCCTGAACGCTTGTATGCTTCCCTGAAAAATCTTTTTTCTCCTCCTGTTGTGAAGAGATCTATTTCAGCCTTAACATGCTTATTTAATATTATTGGTATTGCGTTATGATTACCATTTACGACTATATTGCGGGATGCGTAGATTTCCAGAATGCGTTTTGAGATCATAAAACGCAGGTCTTCTTTCTGCTGTATTAGATTTGGATCGTCATCAGTATCGACATCCAAAATTAAAGAATATGCCTGATCAAGAGCTTCAAGGGCATTTTCAAGCTCTCCTTTTTGCCAGAAATCCTGGGCTGCCTGGCAAAAGTCGAGAGCCTCATCCAGAACAGAATGTATTTTTATCATTCCTGAATTATTTACTGTATATTCATCGCTTTTAATATCTGATTTGCTTTGATTGGTTTTGGTAAGATTAATGAGAGCAGATTTATTAGTTGCATTGTTTGCCTTATGGGTTGGCTTTGTGTCAGGAAGTCTTTTAAATTCAGATAAATCAGATTTTTTATGCTGATGAACAGAAGTCTTCTGCAATTTTTGGACGCATCCGCATAATAGAAACAGTATTAAAGATGATACAAAAATTATGCGTGAAATTATCAATTTAGACCTTTTAAAATTATGATTAGGAACGTGGACGAAATAACTTCCACAAGTAGTCGCACAGATCTGGGGAAGTTATTTCATCCACGTTCCTTATGATATGGTGTTAGAAAAATGTTATTTTTTGTTCAATTACACAATAATATATATCTTTGTCAAGGTTTTATATTTAGAGCCTATTTCAGTAGGCCATGTACACAGGGTTCGTGCCCTTCCAACATGCCTTTTGGGTCGCGCTTAGTCGCCTACTGAAATAGGCTCTTAGTGCCCGGTAAAAAATAACTTCACATTTTTGCATCTTAATCTTCAAGCCATCTTTGGTCGATCTTCAATCGCAAAGTATTCAAAATAGCTCGCTATTACTCAAACTTTGCTCAATCAGATCAACCAAACAGATTCAGGCCACCTTTGCCCGATCTCAAATCACAAAAATGTTGAAATAGCTCGCTATTCCATCAACTTTTGTGATCTGAGATCAAACAAATTCGACCCAAATCTGTGCGCCTACTTGGGGAAGTTATTTCGTCCACGTTTATATGAAACACCTATAGAGAATAAGCAAACACCTATCCCTTTGGATTTTGTTTATTTTTTTAAAACCCATTGATATTCAATAATAAATTTTACAAT
>JABZFQ010000181.1 GCA_014237365.1 Desulfobacteraceae bacterium
CCGGATTTTCCGGAGGTTCGAATCGTTTTGCACATTTCACCAATATCTCGCATATATCACAGAGCGGGGAACCATCCCCGAAAATCAATAACTTTGTTCTATTTTGGTTACACTCAAATGATATTAAAAGCGTGATTGACAGCGCTTGATATACGAAAAAATTATGAGTTCAAGAAAGAAAAAACAGAAAAAAGCACGCAAGAAAAAGTCTAACCTGAATATTAAAAAGGTATCTTTGCCTCAGCTTATAAATCAGGGTAAACAGTTTATCGAGGCTGGAAGATCCAGAGATGCGATTTCGTCGTTAAAACTGGCAATTAAAAAGGGCGCTCCGACAGACGACATAAATTCGATGCTGTTCAGGGCCTATCTTCTACGGGAAACCCAGCTCAGACAAAAGGGGCTGAACGTGGAAGCGGATTCAATTCATTGCCAGGCCGCTACCTTTATGCCAACGTACGATAAACTTTCAGATATGGATATGCTTGCTTTTATGAAAGGCGCTTCCATTGAAGACTCAATAAGCACCTATAACGGGTATATCGAGCAAAATAGCCGTTCCAGTGCCGTAGAGCAGTATCTTGCTGGACAATTCCTTATTCACCGTCAATGGGATCTGCTGGATAACCTTGATGAGAGAGTGCCCCTGAAAAAAGATGCTGCCCCTGTTTTTCAGGCGGCCGAGTTTATGCACAGCGGTGATTGGGAATCTGCCTTGGCCTGCCTAAAGCCTGTATCAAGAATTTCTCCTTTTGCACCGGCACGCATGTTTTGTATTGCTATGGCATCTTTTTATAATGAAGATGATTCCGGGATGCAGCGAGCGCTTTCCATGATTCCAAAGGAATTTCCCCTTTACGGGGTAGTGAAAAAGCTGAAAAAAAATTCTGTCGACCTTACCTGCCTGTGGGAAGGTCCGGTAAATATAGAAAAAAGAGTTGCCGAGGTTCTCGAACATCTGGGAAAAAAACGTTTTAAACATACAGCCGAGCAACTCAGAAGTATTGCTGGATTGATTTGTCCTGATGATTACGACCGTACAATTTTCCATCTCCTTGAACTGATCTGGCATTTTACCAAAAACAACGCAACCAGCAGCTATGAATATGTTCGTCTTATCAAACGGTTGCTTCCTGAAAACCAGTCTGAACTTCTAACTGCGAAAACCGAATATTTTGAGTTTGATCAACCATTAAGAAACACCGGCCAGTATCTTATGCATCTTGATGCAGAATTTCCTGACCGGGAACATGCCAGGATTGCCCATGCGCAGATTCTACTGCATGCTGTTGAAAGAATCCGCAAGGAGAACTTTTTTGTTCAAAGCTTACGATGCGATTTTGAATTGCACGGGCCGGTGTTGGGAATCACTTCTGATAACCCCGATAAATTTATGGTTGAAATGACATTAAAGGCAATTCGGATGGACCCTGAACACCGACGCGGTTATGAATTGTTGGCAAACCTGCCCCGCTATTCCAGGCAGACAAAAAACCTGGTGGAAGAAGGGTTAATACAGATGCTGGATTATTTTCAGGATGACGCTTTTCCCTGTTTGGAACTGTCCACTATTTACTACGAAAAAAATGCCTTTCGCAAAGCCGAAAATATCTTAAAAGAGGCTATGAAGCGCGCTCCCCATGACAGCAGAGTTATTGACCGGCATGTAATTTCGCTGCTGATTTCTGCTGATAACAGCATCAAGAGGAAAAAGCTTCATCTGGCATCCAGGGATATTGAAAAAGCCGATGCATTAAGCGGTAAGGCTACTTTGCCTCTGGTAGTTGAAAAACAAATACTGTTTCAGCTTACTGAACAGGGGCAATTGTCCCTGTTCGACGGCAAGGTTGTAGCCGGTACCGGAAATATTCGATCTATCATCGACAGAGCTGTCGCGCACTTGTCACCTTTTGAACAGATAAGTACCATAGTTATGTTGATTCTGGACGCGACAGGCCGGTTCCCCGAATGGGATAAAAAGACCTTCAGGGAACTGGACATAGCTTTCCGGCATTATGCTAAATCAATAAAGGATTTATCTTCCGCACATATCGTTAGTTTGCTCAAGCCGCTAAGTATAAAGGTGCGGCCGCTTACCCGTTCAAGGCATATTGCCGGTGTCATTTTAGATCGTTGTAAAAATATTCTCAAATATGTTGATGACGTCGATATTATCCCTGTCCTTGACATCCTTGTTGATGCTGATCTGTTTAAACCGGCTCTGGATGAAATAAAACGCAGGATAAAAAATGCCAGAGGAAGAATAAAGGGATTGCTCGAATTTTACCAGGTTGCGATCCGGCATCTGACAGAAAATTTGTTCATGGATCTAAAAGCTTTTCAGAAGATAAAGGACAAAACCCCGGAATCGGATATGGAATCCCTTCGGTCAGCAGCCAGACGACTTGCAAAACATGCATCGGGACAGCTAAAATCAGCTCTTGAATCTTTTGATTTCACTATGCCGATACCATCCTTTGGGCCTATGGGTGATATGACATCACCCTTTGATTTGTTTGAGGATGATTTTTTCATGGACGATGATGACGAATATGATGAACAAGATGAGCTGGAAAACTTTTTTGAACTTCCGGAGGCGGCGAAACAAAATCCCGGGGTTTTTGATCAGAAAGTTATTAACAGTCAGCTTGATATAATTATTAAGGCATTAGAACATTTCATTGACGCTGCGGGCATTCGGGGAGCACCCGATTTTTTAATCAAAGAACTAATAAAAAAGATGCGAAAAGAGAACCCGAATATGGTAAAGACTTTTTCAACCCTCGGGAGCCTTCTTGACTCAGAAGGGATAAGTGCCCTTTCCAGTGAAGCCCGGATATTTCTCTTTGGAAAGGCTTAGATAGTATGTTGTCAAGTTATTTTATCCTGGGACTCGACATAGATGTTACTGATGAAGAGATAAGAAAACGTTATCTTGAGCTTATTAAGCAATATACGCCGGAAAAAGATCCGAATCAATTCCAGGAAATCACCAGTGCCTATGAACGGATCAAAACCCTTAGAGCCCGCATCCGGGAAAAATTGTTTGGCACTCTGTCAGTATCAGATGCGGAAGAGGTGCTGCTTTCTCTTGGACGCGCTCGAACACCGGTTCGTAGACGAGCGGGGCTCAAAGAGCTGCTTGATGAGGCGTAGAGGTTTTCAATGCTGAAATTTCATATAGGTAAATTTGTCAAACGCGTTAAGCAAAGTATTTTCGATAATGCTCTTTTGCCGCCTATGAAGTGGACATCGGTTTTTTTGTCCGCAAGGATCAAGGCTTATGAGTCTGACACGGCTGAAGTCCCGGCAAGCAAATGGAAGGAAAAAATCATAGGGGATTTTAAGGCATGGATGATGGAGCTGCCGGAAGAGATGCCCATTGACCGAAAGGTCGATATGGATTCTTGCGATCTATATACCTTGCTGATGGAATTTACCGCCCTGAGGCAGGAGATAAAATTCCAAAACCGCGAACAGAACAACACACTAAGAATTCAACAATCCTTTATTGATAGTTTGAAGGAAACACTGAAGCTGTTAAAGGACAGAACATCAAAACTCGAAACTCTTGAACAACGTATACG
>JABZFQ010000229.1 GCA_014237365.1 Desulfobacteraceae bacterium
TCATAGCTCCTATTCTGCGCCTCTTCTTCAAAAAATATATATCCTGAAGCTAAATCCATAAATACCAATATCATGTCGTTAAAAAAGGTTTCGTCAGCACCCACAGCAACTTTTATCGGCTTTTTTGATTTGCAATGCTTTTCTTGAACTTTTTGATATTCTATAATTATTTCTTCCATTCGAGTCCGTAAATTTCTAACTGATGTCGGCGAGACACCAACATGCTTGGTCAAACGAAGCAACTTAAAGAAAAAAGAAATCCTGCAGGCTCCTACACCGCATATTATGCCAAACACAAATATTGTGGCAAAAACAAGTCTGCTAAAAAATTGTTGACCTTCAGAGATTTCCCAAAAAAAGATTCAGGGTAAAGATTTCTTCTTTCAATAGCTTTTGCATGCCTGTGGACGCTACTTTTAGGAATCTCCGCAAGTTCGCTTATTTTTCTTACAGAATATTTAACCGGAAATGATAATATTGAAAATATTTTACGACAACGCTCTCTCAATTCTAAAATCTCCTTTTCCGCCGCTATTTTGAATAGTGAGTTTGGTGAAAGAGTATTAGAGCATTTTTAGTTTTTTTTATCTTTAGTTTTCTTGAGCGTTGTTTGTAATTTTTTAAAACTTCTAAACAATTGAGCTATGGAAAGTGTCCCGCTTTAAGTTGGTAGCCTTTTTTCTTATATTAGCAACAGAAAGTGAAGGAAAACACAACAAGAAGCAAGTCCTCCCAATGTCAAAACAAAAAATAGATAAACTTAGTTTGCTTTGTTCACATTGGGAATGATGGAATAATAAGTATCAAAGCAAAAACTGCGCCAAACTTTTAAAAATACGGATGAAAGCACAAGCATGGACATGTAAAATGCCAATATTAAAGAAAGGAGAGCTGATGGACAAAATCAGAAGATATACTTGGGCTGAAACAGATTGCAGTGCAAAGTAACGCTTTTGATCAAATATTACCGGCAATATTTGATCAAAAGCGTTAACTATTTCACAAAGACCCGGCGGACCAGGCATTGACATCCTAAGACAGGTTATTTAGTCAGATGATATTTGCCAATGCGGCGTCTAAGCGAACTGTAGCTTATTCCCAATGTCTGCGCTGCTTTACGTCTATTCCACCCAGCGTCGGACAGGGCACCAAGTATGGCTTGAACCTCAGTAGCGCGGACGGCCTCTGCGACAGGGTGGGAGGTGTTTTTTACGTTCCCTGGCGCCTTCAGAGCTTTTATAACGGACTTTTCATTTGTATCCAGTGCTATACGTCGGATGGCGGATTCGAGTTCGCGAACATTACCAGGCCATTGATACTGAACAAAAACCGATAGTGCCTCACGTGAAATTTTCAGGTCAGGGTGGTCATACTTGTCGCCGTACAGGTCAAGGAAATGTTGCACGAGCAAAGGAATATCCTCGCTCCTGCGCCGCAGGGGGGGCATTTCAATAAGGTACTCCTTGATGCGGTAGAAAATATCAGGGCGGAAACGCCCCTCTGCAACCATTTTTTCGATAGGCGCGTTTGTAGCAGCAATGATCCGGACATCGACTTCTATTGTTTTGCTTCCTCCGACCCGCGTAAAGCTTTTTTGTTCGATGACTTGCAGGAGTTTCCCTTGGAGTGCGAGTGGAATGTCGCCAATTTCATCAAGAAAGACCGTGCCACCGGAAGCGAGTTCAAACAGTCCCAGTTTTTGTCCTTGCGCACCTGTGAAAGCACCTGACTCATAACCAAAGAGCTCGGACTCAAGGAGCGTCCCTGGGATGGCGGGGCAATTGATTTTTACCCATGCCTTTAGATCGCGTCCTGACGATTCGTGAATCAGCTTGGCCACCACATCCTTGCCTGTGCCGCTTTCTCCCAAGATAAGAACTGTCATATCTGAAGGAGCGACTTGTGCCACGAAATGCCGAATCTGTTTGATCTGCTCGGTCTTGCCAACCAGAACGCGCGATTCGTTCAGGCGGCGCTCAATCACTCGCTTGGCAGCGGTGACTTCTTGCCTCAGACGGTTGTGCTCGATCTCCAGCTTTCGCATCAGTTCCCGGTTTGCAATGATCAGTCGTCGTCGCTCTGCAGCATGCTGCACCGCCCTTTGCAACGCTGCCATATCCGGTTTGCAGATATAGTCGAAAATTTGCTTGTGGACTGTCTCCACGCACGATTCCAGCGACGGATATCCTGTAAATACAATTAATTCGGTATCCGGATGTATTTCCTTCAGATATTGAATAGTTTCCAGACCAGGCAGACCAGGCATTTTCAGATCCACAATTACCACGGAGAAATCTTCTTTCTTCGCCATTTCAAGGCAGGCAAGACCGTCACTCGCTGTAACCACATCGAAGCCGTCACAACTAAGGATTTTGGAAATGAACTCCCTAATCTCGGGTTCGTCGTCCACAACCAGAACTTTGTCCATAGCCATCTGATTCCCCCCTTTTTCAGCGGATGTTTATGGTTATAGGGTTCAATGGTCACAATAGCCTATAGCGCTGATAAAATTGATACAGGACTTTTCAGATTTTGCCCACCTTAAAGAATAGATTTTCACTTTACAAAAAGAGAGACCTCATTATACTTTAAGATTTGATTGAATAAGAACAAAACGCCCTTCGGACGGATTAAATCGGAAACAGAGCTAATTGAATATGCTTATTCTGTTGATCTTGAATTGTCTGATTTTCTTTATCTTTTATATCATAATCCAAATGGGCCGTCTTTAGAAAGATCGAAGATCTCTCCGTATTGAGGGTGCCATATTTGCTACAACAACATCTCTTCTTTACATTTGGTGCAGATCAGCGGATCTTTTCCAAAACTTTTTATCATTCGCTCTCTCCAGGTTAAAGATTCCGAATCATTGATAATAAATTCAATTGTCATCTGGACAAAACGTTTGCAGCCATGGAGAATTTTCATTGATATTGATTTACTGCGGCGGGCATAAATACCATAATGACGAACCATCTTGAAACCTTTGAGAAGAATGTGGTCAATCAAGCGCTTTATGAATTCTTTCGCTTCGATCGTTTCAGTAATCTTACGACCTGTTTTATGATCTATGTACCAATAAATTACCATTCCCCATCGTAGCGAATTATTTTGTATTCAGCTAAAGCCGGACGAGCCATAGCCATATACCGACCTATATAACGGGCAGCGCCACGAGCAGATGACATCTTTTTTTCAGCTACAACAATGAATAACGAAGGCATGCCAAAATACATTTTTAGGAACGTGGACGAAATAACTTCCACAAGTAGGCGCACAGATTTGGGTCGAATTTGTTTGATCTCAGATCACAAAAGTTGATGGAATAGCGAGCTATTTCAATAGTTTTGGGATTTGAGATCGGACAAAGGCGGCCTGAAGCTGTGATGCATAGTTGGGGAAGTTAATTCGTCCACGTTCCTAAGGTCAAATACCATCGATTTTTTATTGTAGTTGTCGGCTACCAACGTAAGGCGGGACACCTTGTAAATTCAACAAGTTAGATATAGCCAAAATTTGAGAAATCAAAGACATTATTATCCAACTATTTTGCCTCGTTACGACAATCTTACACGAT
>JABZFQ010000087.1 GCA_014237365.1 Desulfobacteraceae bacterium
CCAAGTAGGCGCATAGATTTGGGTCAAATTTGTTCGATCTCAAATCACAAAAGTTGATGGAATAGCAAGCTATTTTGATATTTTTGGGATTTGAGATCGGGCAAAGGTGGCCTGAAGCTGTGATGCATAGTTGGGGAAGTTATTTCGTCCACGTTCCTAAGCTTGTAAGGTGGATTAAGCGAAGCGAATCCACCGAAAACTGTAAATTCAATCAGCCATAGAGCCAAAATGGCGGAAAGTGTCCCGCTTTAAGTTGGTAGCCTAAGTTTTTATATCAACAAAAAGAACAAAAGCCCTTTGGGCGGATTAAAATAACAGCGTGAACGTTTATATTCACTCACTTTCGCCTGCGGCAAGCCTTCCGCTTCGCTCCGCCTTCAAACAGAACCTCCCAATTCCGTCCTTGCCTTTGGCTAATACTTTTGCTAATGTGTTTAGCACATTAACAGGGTGTACGTATAGGGGGACTTTCACCCCATAAGTTCACGCCCATGCCTGGCGTACACAAAAACATTCTGCGAACAAGCCGCAGATGTTTCCGTTCGCTGATAAAAACTCAAACATATGTTTTGAAAGATACAAAATGAAAGAGGAATATGATTTTTCTAAAGCTGAAAGAGGTAAGTTTCTTCGTAATGATATCAAACTGAATCTTTCGGTATACTTAGATGATGACGTTCTCGAATTTGTTGAAAAAATTGCCAAAAAGAAAAATATTGATATTCAGACAGTAGTTAATCAACTATTAAAAACTGATATAAATATTGCTGCGGTTATACAATAAACCGCCTTTCAGCGAATAATGGCATTGAGATGGACAGGCCCGACGAAAAAGCTGACAGCTTAATTAAACATAAGATTTTAAAACATTCATTAAACAATGAACTCTCGTGTGCATCTGCATTTTTGATAGCAAAGGAGCTCAATGTCTCTCCGAACAAGGTTGGAAAGATCGCAGCCTCAATTAATTGCAGGTTGATAAAATGCCAGATGGGATTGTTTGGGTATAGACCTGATAAAAAAATTGTAAAACCTGTAAAACCTGGCAATCAAAATCTTAAAAATACAATTACAGACAATCTTGTTGAAAAAAAGCTGGAGTGCAAAATTGCGTGTGATATCGCATCCCGCTTTAAAGTAAATAAGATGACAGTCAGCGGTATATGCGAAGATATGAATATTAAAATTAATGAGTGCCAACTGGGAGCATTCTAATTGTATTACTCTAAAGATAAAATAAATTTTAATAAAAAGTCAGCTTGCCTGATTTTGGCAATAATGGCTGTATTGTTTATTTTTTCAGTTTGTTATTGTGGATGTGAGAAGGAACAAAGCTCTAATAATGTACTTGAAGGCATTCTTAAAGCCGGTGAAATTACTGTTTGCACCCGTAATAACGCCCACTGTTACTATCTGTATAGAGGACAGGCTATGGGTTTCGAGTATGAGCTTGCAAAAGCTTTTGCTGATTATCTGGGAGTTAAATTAAAGGTTAGAATTGCTGAAAAATGGGAGGGCATGATTCCTGCCTTGATGAAGGGTACTGGTTCATTTATTGCTGCCAGTATGACAATTATGCCTAAAAGGATGAAGTGGGTCTCCTTCTCAAATGAATATATGCCAATCCAGCAGTACATAATCGTACATAGAAACAACAAATCAATCCGATGCCTGGAGGATCTCGCAGGAAAAACCGTTCATATTAGAGCAGGCACTTCCTACGAAGAAAGGCTCAAATCGCTAAAAAATAAAGGAATTAATCTTGAAATTAAGCTGTATGATGACTTGCCCACAGAAAAACTCATACGCCAGGTCTCTGAAGGAAAGATAGAAATCACAGCAGCCGATAGCAATATCGCTTTACTTAATCAGAGATACTATCCCCAGGCTGTACTGTCATGTCAGATAAGCGAGCAGGAATTTCTGGGATGGGCTGTAAATCGAAATGCACGAAATCTTCTCTATCGAATAAATTGCTTTTTCAAAATCATAAAAGAAAATGGCAAATTTAATGAAATATATAACAAGTATTACGCAAATATTGATACTTTTGATTTTGTTGACCTGAGAGCATATCACCGGAGACTTAAAAGCAGACTTCCCAAATATAAAGAAATTATCATGCAAGCGGCAGATTACCATGGTTTTGACTGGAGATTAATTGCAGCACAGATATATCAGGAATCGCATTTTAATCCAAATGCACAAAGTTATGCACGAGCAAAAGGTCTTATGCAGCTTACTCCTTCCACTGCCAGAAGCCTCGGGGTAAAAGATATTTTAAATCCTGAACAAAATATTAATGCCGGTGTCAAGCATTTGAAGGATCTTTATAATCATTTTAAAAAAGCGAAAGGTTTAAATAGGTTATTTATAACATTAGCTGCTTACAATGTGGGCCAGGGACATATTTTTGATGCTCAGAATATTGCGCGTGAAATGAATCTTGACCCGTATAAATGGTCTTCACTATCAACAACACTGTCGCTTTTGACCTATCGAACTCATTATAAAAAAGCTACGTATGGATATTGCAGAGGAACAGAGCCATTAGAATATATAAACAAAATTATGATATATTATGATATTTTGAAGCGTCAGGGGATAGAATATAATAATACATATGACGAATCAAACCAGAAAAAAATAGTAGTTAAGGAACGTGGACGAATTAACTTCCCCAAGTAGGCGCACAGATTTGGGAAGTTAATTCGTCAACGTTCCTAAATGGTTGAGTGGTTAATTTGACGATATCTGAACAAATGGATTGGATAGTTTTTCTCTCCCTATGGTAGTATTCGGCCCATGTCCTGGGAAAACCTTTACATCATCACTCAGCTCAAACAGTCTGTTCTTTATGCTTGATATTAGAGTGTTAAAATTCCCTCCAGGCAAGTCACTACGTCCAATCGAACCAGCAAAAAGCGTATCTCCAACAAAAAGTTTATTGTCAGTATAAAGCGAAATTCCTCCGGGTGAATGCCCAGGAGTATGTATAACTTTTAATCTGATTTCGCCAAAGCTTATAGTATCGTTATCTTTCAGTGTTCTATCGGGCGGCGGCGAGTTCTCTGCTGAAAATCCAAACAAAGTTGCATCAGACGAAAGCCGACTCAGCATTGGCGCATCAAGAAAATGAATAAGAAGATCGGCGCCTGTTGCTTCTTTAATTTTTTTGTTGCCGCCGACATGATCAAAATGGCCATGCGTATTTATTATATATTTTAATCTTAGCTTTGAGTCTGCAAGAGATAAAAGGATTCTTTCTGTCTCATCTCCGGGATCTATTACTGCGGCTTGTCTGGTTTTCTCACACCCCAATATTATGCAGTTTGCCATAAACATCCCAACAGCCAGCTCTTTAATAATCAAAATGCCTCCTTAGGAACGTGGACGAAATAACTTCCCCAACTATGCATCACAAATTCAGGCCACCTTTGACCGATCTCAAATCCCAAAAATATTGAAATAGCTCGCTATTCCTTCAACTTTTGTGATCTGAGATCGAACAAATTCGACCCAAATCTGTGCGCCTACTTGGGGAAGTTAATTCGTCCACGTTTGCGGCTTGATAATGTTTTTTTCTTTCAGCGCAATGCGTATGCTGTCAAGAATTCCATTTATAAAAGCGCCCGATCCTTCTGTGCCGAATTTTTTCCCTATATCAATAGCCTCATTAATAGATACTCTTGATGGAATATCACTGCAAAAAAGCATCTCATATACCGCAACTCTCATAATATTTCTGTCAACAATGGACATACGGCTGATTTTCCAATTACTGGAAAAGCGCTTAACTACCGAGTCAATTCCAAGCTTGGCCTTAATAACACCGTTGATCAGTTTAAGAAAGAAAGGTAAATTACTTTTTGAAGTCACAAAATTTTCACAAAAGAGTTTAATCGCTTCTTGTGAGTCATTCTGACTTATATCCATATAAAAGAGAGCCTGCATGGCAAGTTCCCGAGCCTTGCGTCGGTTTCTCATACTTATGTTTTATCAACATCCTCAATCAGATTAGCCATTTCTATGGCGCTTAATGCCGCGCTCCATCCTTTGTTGCCGGATTTCATGCCAGCACGTTCTATGGCCTGTTCGATTGTATCAGTAGTTATAACTCCAAATATTACCGGAACTCCATATTCCAGGCCGACCATTGCAACACCTTTACTTACTTCAGCGCTTACATAATCAAAATGCGGTGTCGCTCCACGAATTACAGCACCAAGACATATAACTGCATTATAACGACCTCTTTCCGCTGCCTTTTTCGCAATCAGCGGTATCTCAAAAGCGCCTGGTACTTTTATGATTTCAATATCTTTTGTATCAGCGCCGGAACGTAGCAATGCATCAACTGCACCTTCTGTAAGCTTGCTGGTAACAAAATCATTAAAACGGCTGACTACTATAGCAAATTTTTTTCCCGTGGCAAGAAGTTTTCCTTCAAGAACTTTCGGCATTTATGTTTCTCCCTTAAGTTAGAGTATTGCATCAATATTAAGCAGATGTCCCATCTTAAGTCTTTTACACTCAAGATAACCTTTATTATACTCATTAGGTTTTATTTCAATCGACACCTGTTCAACAATACTCAGGCCATATCCATCAAGTCCAACCATTTTCTTGGGATTGTTTGTAAGCAGCCTCATCTTTCTGACCCCAAGATCCACCAGAATCTGAGCGCCCATACCGTAATTTCTAATATCAGGCTTGAATCCAAGCTTTTCGTTCGCCTCAACTGTATCAAGGCCTTGATCCTGAAGTGCGTAAGCTTTCAACTTGTTTACAAGACCAATTCCCCTGCCCTCCTGCCTGATATAAAGAAGCACACCTGAGCCCTCTTCTTCTATCTTTTCCATTGCTTTATGAAGCTGGTCTCCACAGTCGCATCTAAGAGAACCAAATATATCCCCGGTCAGACATTCCGAATGCACTCTGACAAGCACCGATTTTTTCGGATCAATTTCTCCCTTAACCAGGGCAATATGAAGCAGATCATCAATATCATTTTCATATACAATGGCCTTGAACACACCTGCGTATGAGGTAGGTATAACGGTTTCCGCAGCTCTATGTACAAAAGATTCCTTGCTCATACGGTATTCTATAAGATCTGCAATAGTACATATCCCGATACCATGGTTTTCACTGAATTTCTCAAGAGACGGCATTCTGGCCATAGTACCATCTTCGTCCATTATTTCGCAAATAACACCGGCAGGCTTTAAACCTGCAAGGGATGCCAGATCAACAGATCCTTCCGTCTGCCCCGACCTAACTATAACGCCCCCTTTTTTTGCTCTTAGGGGGAATATATGTCCCGGCCTGACAAGATGGCCCGGTTTAGCACCATCTGCGACTGCTGTAAGAATTGTGGTAGCGCGGTCTGCCGCTGAAATTCCTGTTGTTACACCGCGGCTCGCCTCTATTGATACAGTAAAACCTGTTTTAAATTGAGATGTATTGTTGTCAACCATAAGCGGAAGATCAAGGGCATCGAGCGCTTCACCTTTCATAGAGAGACATATCAGTCCTCGTCCATATTTAGCCATGAAATTAATGGTTTCAGGAGTAACTGCTTCGGCTGCTATCGTCAGATCACCTTCATTTTCACGGTCTTCGTCATCAACGAGAATAATCATTCGACCGTCTTTTATCTCCTGAATAGCTTCTTCAATACTAATAATCGACATTTTTTCTAATTTCTCCTTCTTACTAACAGTTAACGGTTGATCAAGAATAAAACTGTTAATAAAAATTTTTCAAATGACTTAACATTTTGTAATTGTTGAACATAAGTGCCTAAAGTGAGCTAAAGTATATGAGTGTAACCAAAATAAAACAATGCCATCTTGATGATGGTTCCCTATTATGTGATACAATTCGTTTTCAAATAACGTAGGGGCAACGCCTGTGGTTGCCCTTCCGACCTGTGGTTGCA
>JABZFQ010000174.1 GCA_014237365.1 Desulfobacteraceae bacterium
CACAGGGGCCTGCCCCTACGGGATATTGCCGAATACATTGGGCCGTATTTTCCGGAGGTTCGAATCGTTTTGCACATTCCACCAATATCTCGCATATATCACAGAGCGGGGAACCATCCTCGAAAATCAATAACTTTGTTCTATTTTGGTTACAATCAAATAACCTCCCCAACTATGCATCACAGCTTCAGGCCACCTTTGCCCGATCTCAAATCCCAAAAGTATCAAAATAGCTAAGCTATTCCATCAACTTTTGTGACTTGAGATCGAACAAATCTGACCCAAATCTATGCGCCTACTTGGGGAAATTATCGAGACCCCCGTTCCTAATTACTCTGTATTTCTGATAAAAAGATTATGAAAAATATTCAATACAAATAGGTAATTTATTACACATATTCTCCGCAACCTGCTTACCCCTCACCTACCCTCCATCATAATTATTTGCTATGCTTTCAATTAGTTAAAGACAAAATAGCGCCTTCATTAAAATCTGGTAAAGCCCGGCATAGTAATTGCTTATTTAAAAATTACTCTACTATTTTTTTAATAACATAGCACTCTTTGCAACAAAAACCTTTTAGATCCATACGGATAGCAAGTAGGGTGCATAGAATGCACCCTACATAATTTATTTAAATCACAGAATGTCCCGTTTTAAGTCGGTAGCCGATCCATACCAAAATGAAAGTAATGAATAAAAAAGCTGTTCAGAGAAAAAAGTTGCCGCCACTTGTTCTTCTGGTATCTACTATTGCTCACGAAATCAAGAACCTGAACAACTGCGTAACCTTTAATACACCTATCCTGAGAGAATACCTGAAGAAACTGATTCCAATTATTGACGATTATGCCGGGAATCATCAAGATCTCGAATTATTCGGCATGACTTACCCTGAATTCCGTAATGACATTTATAACCTTGTGAATAACCTTGAGCATGCTTCCAGCCGGATCAACGATATAATGTCTGACCTGATGGAATTCGTAAAAAATGGCTATATGGGAGAACGGGGTTGGGTTGATCTGAACCAGGTAATCGAAAAAGGAATTGCTGTTTGCCAGAGCCAGATAAGAAAAAGAGTGAAATCCTTTGATGTCAATATTTCTGAAAACCTTCCTCAAATTTATACAGATCCGAAGGCTCTGGAGCAAATCCTGGTCAACATTCTAATTAATGCTGTTCATGCTTCTGATAAAAGGAATTCCTGGGTAAAGCTCAGTATAAAAAAGGGAAAGGGCATATGGCGGGATCATTTGATTATCGAGGTGAGCGATAATGGGTGTGGTATGAATATTGCGACACATAAAAAAATATTCGACCCTTTTTTTACCACCAAAGCACCTAGGGAGGGAACCGGCCTGGGCATGTTTGTTACTAAAAGCCTGGTTGAAGTATTGGGCGCTTGCATTGAGGTAGAAAGTGATGCCGGCAAAGGGAGCACCTTCAGGATAATTTTACGCAAGGAAAATCCCGGCTCAAGAAAGGATTGAACTCGAGCGTCGCGGCAACTCGCGCCGGCTTTTGTGGCTGAAAATCTATTATAAAAAGGTATTCTTCCAATGGATAACAGCATAGTTCTCATTGACAATGAACCTCTTTTTCTGAATAGCGTCAGGAGAAGATTGAACTTCTGTGGTTTCAAAAATGTCCGATCAGAGCAAGATCCCAACAAAGCGGCAGCTCTTTTTAAAGCAGGAAAATTGTTTGACGTCGCTCTGATCGATGTAATGATGCCGGAAACGAGCGGGATAGAACTGCTGGACGTAATAAAGAATACCAGCCCAAACACCGAGTGTCTCATGGTGACAGCGATCAATGAGGTAAAGGTCGCGGTTGAGTGCCTGAAAAAAGGCGCCTGTGATTACCTGGTCAAGCCAATCTCCGGAGATACTCTTGGTTTGGCGGTAAAGTGTGCCCTGGAAAGGAAACGGGTGCTTGATATCCTGCACCCTGGAAAAAAAATGACCTCCACGGCATTTACACACAGAGAGGCTTTCAGGTCTATTATCACGAGGTCACCGAAAGTACTCAAGCTATTGAAGGAAGCAGAGCTTCATGCGGCAAGCGACATACCGGTCTTGATTACAGGGGAAAGTGGAACCGGCAAAGAACTTTTGGCCAGAGCTATCCATTGCGCCAGCTCCAGAACAAAATTTCCCTTTACACCTATTAATATGGCATCCGTCACAGGCAGCTTGTTTGATGCAGAGTTTTTTGGCTGCACAAGAGGCGCCTTTACAGGAGCTGAAAAGGCTCGGATAGGTCACTTGGAACAAACCAACAAAGGCACACTGTTGTTGGATGAAATAGGCGATCTGCCACCCGAGCTCCAGGGGAAACTGCTTCGGGTGCTGCAGGAAGGAGAATACCTCAAGTTAGGAACCAGCAAACCGCAAAAAACGGATGTCCGCTTTATCTCAGCTACCAATGCAGACTTAAACCGATTGAAGGACAAGGGGATGTTTCGAAAAGATTTTTACTACCGTCTCAAGGGTGCATTGCTGCACCTTCCGCCCCTCAGGGAAAGGAAAAAGGACATTCTTTTGCTGGCAGACAAGTTCCTGAAAGAATTTTCTGATGTTTCCGGGAAGAAGGGTATTAGTGAAAAGGCCGGTATATTACTTATTAATTATGACTATCCTGGAAACATCAGGGAACTTAGGTCTATTATCCAGTTGGCCGTAAACCTGGCCCAGGGCAGGCAGATCTCCGCCAATTGTCTTCCCACTTACCTGCGAAAGCAAAAACCTGTTGCAAGGTGCTGTTCTCAGAAAGAGGGCAGCTCTATTGCTTCCCTTAAAGAAGTGGAAAAAGCCCATATTCTCAAGGTCTATGAGCAGACGGGCAGAATAAAGACTCAAACAGCAAAACTTTTAGCCATTGGCTTGAACACCCTCCGCAGGAAATTGCAGGCCTATTGTGTGGCATGATGAAGCTGGAAATCTGAAGACTGAAGGTGAGAGGGCGGGGAAACGTCAAAGTCTATAAAGCTTTTCAAGTGCCCAGTTACCTATATTTCTATCCGTAAATTCAACTCCAAAGAGATAAATCTCCTTGCCAACGCCTTGATACTTCTCAAAATATTTTTTGTCTTTGATCTGCTTTAAAGCATTGTCCTTATCCCCGTTGAATTTGAATTCAAAGATATAGATATCTTTGTCAATAATGACGGCATCTATCCTGCCCTTGTTTGTTTTTACCTCAGCTTTTACTTTTAATCCGATCAGAGAAAATATCAGATAAAAAATTGTCTGGTAATATTTCTCTTTTTTTATGTGAAGGTCATAAGGAATATCGGCAAAAAAGACCCGCAGGGTATCAAAAAATAACTCAACATCATGCTCTCGCAACGCATCAATCAGCTTCCATGCGTAACCATGAACTAATTCTCTTTCCACATAGGAATATGCCTCAGTCAG
Organism: Desulfobacteraceae bacterium; assembly: GCA_014237365.1. Classification (GTDB taxonomy): domain Bacteria; phylum Desulfobacterota; class Desulfobacteria; order Desulfobacterales; family ETH-SRB1; genus B13-G4. The sequence continues at coordinate 3,424 of JABZFQ010000174.1, forward strand.
GCATTTGATCATGGAGTTTTTTACCTCAAAATTGGGATAAGCCAGAGTATATTCCATCCTTTCCTTATCATACCCTGTAATGGTCAGATATCCGGTCTGAAAGAGTATAGGCACAA
>JABZFQ010000344.1 GCA_014237365.1 Desulfobacteraceae bacterium
AGGCTAATATGCTCTATTTTCTTTTCGCAGAACGACCACTCACAGCCTTAATAGCTGTGCATATTCAATAGCCATGCTATGTGACCAATGCTGAATATTATGTTACCGACATTTTCCATAGTTTTTATTTAGAGGATATACCCAAATATTTTTGATTGGAACGCTTATTTTTCCTGGAGGTCCAAGTTTCCCCCTACCTTTAGTTTGTCCAACATTGCGCCAATTGGCTACTTTATAGCAGATGCCTGTAAATCTGTTTTTTTCTACAAATGATTCCATCAAAACCGGTTTTATGTTATATTTTTCTTCCCAGTCATATGAAAGTTGCCTGGAATGTAATGCTAAAATCTTTGATGCCAGATTTTTTGATTGTACCCATGGTAAAATGAGAAAGCGAGCATTATTAACAATCAAATGCAAATTGCGCTTGCGCTATTCGTGATCCCATCCAATAAATTTGTCTCGTGGTGATGTCTGCCATGCTGCTGCTCCAAATCCTGTCAATGCAAAAATGTGACCATCCGCAGTAATAAAGTAACGAAGCTGTGCTCCGGGTAAAGATAACCTGCAAAAATTTTTCCAAACCTCTAAATCTTCAAAAAAAGAACCCATAATTCTCTTCTACTTTATGTCCTTATCAACCGTGAACTGTGAACCGACAACCGTGAACCGTTACAAAACTCCTTATTGCGGTGTTAGAACAAACATTGATGGATTAACAGAAACATCTGTCCAGTATTTGTAAACATCAATCTTGAATCCATTGCCGTTATCGCTTGATACACTTAGCTTCAAAGGAACATTATATTTATTTATCTTCTGCAGACTATCAATTACTGCAAGATATAATAATTTTTCATTTGCATCAAATAACTCAATTTTTTTGACATCTTTTTTATCTTCATTAAGATAAATTTTTTGAATCACATTTCCACTTCTTTTTTTTAAAACAATCACATATCCTTGCTTTTTATTTCTGATAATATTAGCAGTATGATATTTATAAAGTGGAATACGGCCGGCAAGTAATGATACTATTTCAACAGGTTTTACAGGTATTTTAATTGCTTTTTTCAGGTTGGAACATGAAGAGCGTTTCTTGTAAAAACTATTATCAGTATGGGATAAAAAATAAAACCATTGCCCGTCATCTGCGAGGCTTAATAAAGGTTGGCCTGAAATGTTCAAAATGGCTATTCGTATCATGTCAGGATCAGACCCAACCCATGCAATACTTGAAGTAATACTTTTTTTATCTTCTTCCCAAAATGTTATTTTGCCAATGCCTTTAAATGTTTTAAGGTTTCTGTTTTTAAGTCTAATAGTTAAAAGAAGATTATTAACTTCAGTTATAGCGGCTGTATCTAATAATTCAGGAGACTTCTCAACAATTCTTTCCGTAAAAGAAGAACATGCAGAAAAAAAAACAGCGATAAGTAATATGGTTACGTATTTCACTCGATATTTTTGGGATTTGAGATCGGGCAAAGGTGACCTGAATCTATGATGCATAGTTGGGGAAGTTATTTCGTCCCTGTTCCTTAGTGGTTTGATGAAAACTCAAAACACCTGAAATTATAGTCAGATGGATGCTATTCTCAAGTAGAAAGCTTTTAGCAGTTAGCCTTTAGCTAATAGCTTTTTACAAAGCCGTCACTTCAGACCCTGAATTTTTTTCTCAATCTCCGCCTTATCCTTATCCTTTTCTCTTTTCAATAGAGAACGTTCGTAAAACATAAGAGCCTTTTTTTTATTAGTCATTTTTAAATAAACATCGCCCAGATGTTCCAAAATAGTTGGATCATCAGGAGCCAAATTTACCGCCTTTTTCAGAAGCTTAAGCGCATCTTTGTAACGTCCCTTTCTATAATATACCCATCCCAGGCTGTCAGTGATATAACCATCATCAGGGCTGTGCTTTAATGCTTCTTTTATAAGACTTTCGGCTTCATCAAGATTTATCCCAAGCTCTGCATAGATATAACCTGCGTAATTCAAAGCATTTGCATTATGAGGATCAAGGCCTATAACTGTCCTCATTGATTCTATTGCAGCCTCTTTTTTATCCCACATGTCATAAACAACTCCAAGGCGGAAATGAAGTTCAATATTCTTTGGATCAAATTTGATTGCTTTCTTAAGCACTTTTTCAGCCTTATAGAACTCTTCATTTTCTTCATAAAATGAAGCAAGATAAAGCATTAGTTCTGGTTTATCAGGAACATTTTCTATTAAATTTTCTAGAAAATTAATGGCTTCCCTTATTTTTTCCAGATCCCGATATAGAAAAGAAATCTGGATTACTGAATTTTGATAAAATTTTGAACCCGGCGGCACCTGTTTAAAGTGGGCTATTGCAATTTCTTTATCATTAATTGCATTATATGCTATGCCTGCGGCATAATGAATGTCTGAACTGCATGGCAAACTCTTTAACATTCCTTCTATTACAATAATAGCATCATTATATTTCTTTTTATCCAAATATATCTGAGCGACTATTTTTATAACTTCAGGATCAGACAAACTTTTTGCAGCCAGGCTCTTAAACAGGTTGTCTGAATCTTTAATCATTCCATTCTTATAATAAAAAAGACCAAGCTCAAGAGCAACTCTGATGTTATTTGAATTTTTTTTCAGCATTTCTTTGTATATTTCAATAGTCTTTTGTTCTTCACCCAGATTTTTATAAAGTTTAATCAACTCAAATTTGGCTTCCTCAAGATCTGGCTCCAAATCTAATGTTTTTAGAAATTTTTTTTCAGCATCAACCATTTTCCCCTGTTCCGAATAAATCTTTCCAATAAAAAAATACCCTGCATAAAATTCAGGATATTGATTAACTAACTGTTTATATATCTTTAAGGCTTTGCTCAATTTACCTTCTTCCATATAAATATCACCGAGAATCAAATACATTTTTTTTTGAGCTGGATCATTGGCAATAACCTTTTCATATGCTTCTTTAGCATCATCAATCTGTTTAAGGCTCTGTTTAATTCTACCGTACATAATAAGAGCTTCTATATCTCCTGGATTCTTAGCTATAATATTTTTTACGATATTTAGCGCCTTTAAGTTGTTTTTCTGCATAAGGAAAAAAATTGCAAGTTCTCTTTGTAAATATAAATTTTCAGGATCGTCTTTAATCGTTTTAATCAGATAGTAGATAGCTTTATCTAAATTATTTTTCTTTATGTGTAGATGAGCTTCTATATAGTTATAATAACGATTTTCAGTTTTTTTAACCGGCAGTTTATCATCAGGGGCTATCGACTTGATTAAAGTGCAACCCGGATAAAATAAGAAGGCAATAAATAAAATAGATAATTTTAATAACTGCGATTTCATTTATAATGTTCCCCTACTCAACTTCATCTTTAAAAACATAAGAATCAAAATCAGATATTTCGCTTTTAAAAAATTCTCTTAACTTCTTTATTAGACTTTTCTCAATCTGTCGGACTCTCTCCCTTGATATTCCATAGCGATCGCCAATCTCCTGTAATGTGGCCGGATCATCAGAAAAAATGCGCACATTAAATATTTCGAGTTCCCTTTTAGTCATTTTCTTTTTGAACATCTCAATCTTATTATGAAGGAGTCCCTCGATTTCCTTTTTTGCCACTTTTTCCTCTGTAGATTCATCCTCAGTACTTAAAAATTCAATCCTCTCGGTATCTGAATCATCTTTTAAAGGCGCGTCTAAAGATACATCCCAACCATTCAGCCTCAGTTCCATGTCCACAATTTCTCGTTCCGAAACACCCAATGTTTGCGAAAGAAGCTTAGGCTTTGGATCAAACCCCTCATCTATAAGTCTCTGTTTTTCCTTTTTTAATTTAAAAAAAAGTTTTCTCTGCCCCTGTGTCGTACCAATTTTTACAAGGCGCCAGTTGTCCATTATGAACTTAAGGATATATGCCTTTATCCAGAATGAAGAATAATATGAAAACTTAACGTTCTTATAAGGGTCGAACTTTCTGACAGCCTGCATAAGTCCGATATTTCCTTCCTGAATCAAGTCTAAAAGATTCTGCATCCAAATTCTCTGAAATTCCAGTGCAATCTTTACTACAAGTCTAAGGTTGGAAGTGGCTATAATATATGCTGCTTCTTTATCACCATGCTCGCGTACTCTTATAGCAAGATCCCTTTCTTCTTCTCTTGTAAGAAGCTTATATCTGCTGATTTCCTGCAAATATTTCTGAAGGGGATCAAACTTAACAAGAGCATTGTCAGAAGATTGGCTTGCGAAATTATTAACACCTCTCTTTTTGCCGGCAATATTTTTTTTATCTTTTTTTATTGATTTTTTTTTCATTTTGATATTGATTAAACCTTATTTTTTATGGACTTACAATAAAACATGTGATATTTTTATTTACAATAGTTTATGTGCGCCTGTAGCTCAGTTGGATAGAGCAACGGACTTCTAATCCGTAGGTCGCAGGTTCGAATCCTGCCAGGCGTACCAAATCTTAATCGTTTACGGTTCACAGTTGATCAAAGCATAAAACTGTAAACCAACAACCGTGAACTGTAAACCAGATTCATTGATTATTTGTACTCCATGGGAAAAAAAAAGTAAACCCCGTTAACCTATAACGTAACCGTTCACGGTTAGGAACGTGGACAAAATAACTTCCCCAACTATGCATCACAGATTCAGATCGCCTTTGTCCGATCTCAAATCCCAAAACTATTGAAATAGCTCGCTATTCCTTCAACTTTTGTGATCTGAGATCAAACAAATTCGACCCAAATCTGTGCGCCTACTTGTGGAAGTTAATTCGTCCGCGTTCCTTATCAGTTTACGGTTCACGGTTTTTTTATTGAATTATGCAAGCCTAAAGCATTTTAATCAGAAATACCAACCTTTGAATTAGTTTTTTTGAATTTTCTCAGAAAATATTTTAACTTCACATGCAATATAAACTTGCTGTAGTATTATAAAATTAAAGATTTTTTATGTAAGATAGTAAAATGAATTCAAATAGACTTCGCATAGCTTCTGGTGTAGGCCAGCTTGATCGTTTATTAGGAGGTCTTTTTATCGGAGATAATGTGGTGTGGTATGATGATGCCGGGAGTTTGGCATCGGCATTTTGTTTTAATTTTATACAAGCATCGCAGGCTCAAAATAAACCTCTTATCTACGTTAGCTTTGACCGCTCTCCACGAAATCTTTTAGAAAAATTAGGCTCTCTGGCCGAATATGAGAATCTGACCATTCTGGATTGCTTTACATATGGCAAAGGGGCCGGCTCCGAAGTTTTTTCTAATTTCTACAATAAAAAGAAACTAGAATGGCCATGTCAAATTGTAAAGGTTGAAGAACCGAGAAATGTAGACAAGGTAATGGATGCCTTCTATGGTATTCATAAAAATCTGCATGGAGACGTAAGATTTGTCTTTGAAAGTCTTACTGGAATGCAAAAACTATGGGAAGGAGAAGAGCACATTATTAACTTTTACTCACATTCCTGCCCGCGTCTTTATGAGCTAAACACCATTGCATATTGGATCATCGAGAAAAAAGCTCATTCCCCACGCATCAGAGCACAAATCAACCAGACAGCTCAAGTTGCAATTGAGCTGTCTGTAAAAAGGGGAAAAACATCTCTGACCATTCTTAAAGCTGAAAGTCGTAATATTGAAACCCTTAACAAACCATTTAACTACTGGAGTAAAGACCTTAATATTACATTTGATTCAGAAATTCGCCCAAAGAGCGGAATAGATCTGGGAATACGTTTGAAGGAACTTCGTACAAAACGAGGGTTATCACAAACGGAACTTTCTAAACTCGTTGGTGTAACACCAAGTACAATATCACAAATTGAAAGTGACTTAATATATCCATCCCTGCCGGCGCTGCTTAAAATAGCGGAAGTACTTTCTGTTGATGTAGGTTCATTTTTTCAAGGATCAGCGGATATTGAAAATCGTGTAATCTTTCCATCTGGTGAAGCTGTTGAGATAAAATTTCCGGATTTGCCCGAAGGAAGCATATATGCAAAACTTCTAACTCCTGTGGATTTCGACCCAAAAGCTGAGCCATATCGAATTGAAATTCCACCCGGTAAAAACCTGCCATCCCATTTTTTCATTCATAAAGGTGAAGAGGTAGGATATTTATTGTCAGGAAAATTGCAGATGAAACTGGGGAAGGCAGTTTACTCCATACATGCCGGAGACGTGATTTACCTGACCTCTGAAATGCCTTCACAATGGAAAAATCCAGGCCCGGGGTTAGCAAGGTTATTATGGTTGAAAATTAAGTAACCGTTCACGGTTGTCGGTTCACAGTTCACAGTTTTTTCAATGAACTATGCAACGATTGAAGCATCTTGGATATTGTTTTCAACTCTTTCTCGTTCCCACGCTCCTGCGTGGGAATGCATACCTGCTTCATGTTCCCACGCAGGAGCGTGGGAACAAAAGGGGAATTTTCAAAAGATGACCCCATAATTCTCCTCTACCTTTTTTAAACCGCTCATCGTTTAAGGCAAAACCTTTAATAATATATTCTTTCAGACGTTGTGTTGCCCATATTCGAAACTGTGTTCCTTGCTTAGATTTTACCCGATAACCGACAGAAATGATTACATCAAGATTATAAAATTGAGTATCATAAGTTTTGCCATCCTGGGCAGTTGTTCGGAATTTCCGAACAACTGAATTTTCTTCTAATTCTCCTTCTTTAAAGATGTTTTTAATATGTTCGCTAATAGTTGACTTGGATTTTTGAAAAAGTTTGCACAAATGCGCTTGCTTCAACCAATTTGTTGTTTTATTTTGAACCACGAAAGGCACGAACGACACGAAAATTTTATTTGTTTTTTTTCGTGTGGTTTGTGGTCTATTTTACCACGACAAAAGTGATTAATTCAAAATCATCAAGGCCTTTAATATTATTCACAAGGGCTGTTGTTACACCAGAAGAAAAGAGACTATCCACATCTTTATCGTCTTTTATATTTAAGATAAATTCAATCGCATTATTAAGCAGCGCCGAATACTTATCCAAATACGAATGCCAAGCAAATTTAATCATGTTAATCAATATATCAATACCCGCTATGCAGCCTAGGCAAAAAGCAAGTTTAATAGTTGAGTGCGTCCACTATCTACGTAGTCAACTACCTTCTTAAGTTTCCCCAAGTAGTGAATAATACTATCTTATTCACTATTCAAGATTTTGACACCAGGTCTTGACTTTGATCTTGCGAAACCACTATGCACCTTCGGCGTCCTGCCGGATTTTGCCGTCCACCACCAGCTTGATGTTCTGGTCTTCCGGCAATTCCGGGTCGGTATCGCGTTTGAAGGCGACGCTGAAGATCTGAGGTGCGGCGATGCAAATATGCTGCTTGATAAATATGTCAACACGGGAATTTTTCCTAATTTTTCCATTTATCCTTACAATTATTCAACATAGCCTGCCCTGTGAAATCATGTTTGCTTTTATTTAACTGGGGGTCAACTACATTCTTCAGTTCAATTACCACGTCAACTTATAAGCTAATGTACCTCCCGCAAATCCCCGTCCTATATTTCTCCATATTCCCAGTCTCCTATATTCCCGTTAGACATTTTATCGATAATTTTAGCTCACAAATTCGGTTCTTATTTGTTTTACCTCATCAAAATCTATCTTCAGTTCAGACAGGGAAGCCTCAGTTTGAAGTTCATCAGCACTACTGTGTGCGCCCACATAGTCGCAGCATTTATCGAATATATCATTCAGCCTTTCTTTATGCTTATCTATAAGCTCGCCTTTGATTTTTTCAAACTGGCTCAAAGCCACATTTTTTCGATACCGTTTCACTGTGTTGTTAAAAATTTCTCTTTCAATCAACACCTCAATAGCAGCCCTTAGTTTGTCATAGCCTCGAACTGCCAACTCGTTTTCCCGTCTATCCCTTTCTTCCTTCGGTAAGTTCAAGATATTGTTTATTTCCTTTTTGTAATTTTTAAATAAATCTTCTTTTAAGGTGGGGCTTTCATATAATATCCCGGTATGTTCCAAATCAGTCTGTGTTTCGTAATACTTGAACTCCAAATCTTTGAACCGTTCTAATTCGCTTTTGTGTTTTATGCTGTTGAAAAGTAGAATGCTGTGAGTAAACACGATAACCTGTCTTTCTCTTGATAAGGCCACAAGCCTTCGGGCTACCTCATCAATAATATTATGGTCTAAGCTTGTAACAGGATCATCGACCACCACTGGAGCTTTGCTTTCCTCAAGTTGAAGTTCAGTCAAGAATTCTGCCAACGCGATAGCTTTTTGTTCCCCCTCACTGAGAACGTCGGATAGTGCATAATACGAACTGATATCTTGAAGGAGCACAGATTTTGCTTTATCTGTCCGAAACTTTAAATTTATTTTAATATCAAAACGCCTTAAGCCTTTTAGCTCCCTTTGAAATATCTCGTTAAAATTCTCAGCTATTAGATCGTCTCTTGCCTTAGATGTTTTTCGGCTGATTGAGTCAGTGCTAAAAGTGCCTGATAACCCTTCAAGAAGTCTATCGACCTTTAGCCCTTTTAAAATACCTTCCACTTCAGACAGCTTTTGATTCAACTTTTTCCGATCTAACAGCTCATTGTTTTTTTTGTCTAAGTCCTTTTCTTTTTCCTTAATTGTCGATAATGTTTGATTCTTCGCCTCCAGGTTCGCATCTATTACTTTAATCTTTTTCTTAAATTTATTGATGATTTCATCGTAATCTACCTCAAAATTCTTACCACGAACCTTTGTAAGGTCTTTTGTTTCAGAGACTACTTTGAATCCATTGATCAGCTCGCAAAAATCGTTTAAAAATTCAGGCTAGATTGGCAGTTCTTCTTCACCAACCCCAAAAGAATGGTGATGTAGGGTAATTTCAGTATCAATATCTTTCAGTTTACTCTGTAAGGATGTTTGGTTTTAAGGTCGGCTACTTGAGACAAGTTTTTGCTGTTCAAAAAATAATTAATGATTTCTTTATCTTTTTGGCTTTTGATTTCATCGTAGAGTTTTGTAAAAATGAGCTTAAATACTTCTTCGAAAACATCCACACCGACATTGGCTAATACCTCATTTTCCATATCCTGAATAATAGTTTTGAGCGATTTACCTTCATGTTGACTTTTCCCATCCTGCAACTTTGGTTTTTTAAGTTCGACAATAATGTATTCAACCGTTGGGTGATCTTTATCAAAAATTACGATATCTGCTGATTTGGTCTCACGACCGAAACTAACGGGATGTTCAACTGTGATACGGTTTTGGGGATACTTGTGCTGGTTGATAAGTTTTGAAAGATAAAGCTGGCGGATGACCTCTTCGGGTTTAAGCAGAATTTCTTTGTCACGGATTAAGCAGACGACATAAGGTTTTTGAATGCCCCTTACTTCCCGAAAGGTCACGCACTCTTTTAGCGCTAAAATTTCTGATGGGTCAAAAAACGTAAGCGCATAATTGGAATCTCTCAGTATTTCAGCCAATATATCCAATTTTATTCTTCTCTTTTACTCTTATACTCTATTTTCTGGTAATAATTGATTGCCATAATTTTTCTACAAATCCCCCATCAACTCTGCTTCCAGTTCCTCAATTGTCGGCAAGCTCGACTTTAATTTTTCAGGTATAGCTCCTGTAAGTTTATATTCAGACACACCAATGGGTTTGCTCATGTCACGAAGCGCATATTCCGCCTCTATCCCCTCTCGCAATGGATGGGAAATTCGACTTTTTACGAAAATATCATTTCTAACGCTCCTATAACTCTCTAATCGCTTTTATCTCGTATTCTTCGATCAATCCTTCATTGGCAAAACTGAAGTAGCAATTGTCTCCGATGATGATGTGGTCGAAAAAGCTGATGCCGGTTGCCTTGGCCGCCATCATCAGGCTTTTTGTGAAAGCCTTGTCATCGTTGCTGGGAGTTACCGCACCGGATGGGTGATTGTGTGCAACAATGATCGACGGAGCATTATATTTGATGGCTGCCTGGATAATATCGCGGATATATGGATTCGCTCTGTCAACTGTGCCATAGTCTATATCAATCATATCTGATACGACATTCCGTCTGTTGAGAAGAAGAAGCACAAACCGCTCTTTTTTCAGGTCTCTCATGAGAGGCATAAGAAAATTTGCCACATCAGACGATTTTTTAATGGGATCTTCCAGAGCCTTTTCTTCACTTAACATCCTTCGACCCAGTTCAATGGCTGCTTTGATCTGGGCGATCTTTGCGTCTTTGAGGCCGGATATTTCCTTAAATTCAGAAGCATCAACGCCGCTCATTAAACGAAGGGATTTGAATTTATGGAGCAATTCTCTGCCGATATCCACTGCGCTTCTTCCAGGTGTTCCCGTCCTGATTAAAATAGCGAGAAGTTCCGCATTGCTCAGAGCATGCTCTCCGTATTTGAGCAGTTTTTCTCGCGGCCGGTCATCTTCTGACCATTCACGGATGGGAAGGGGATATTTTTTAGCTTTCTTTTTCATTTGCAAAAAAAGTTGTGTCGGTAATCATCTGACTCTTTCCTGTTGTATTTAGAGCCTATTTCAGTAGGCGACTAAGCGCGACCCAAAAGGCATGTTGGAAGGGCACGAACCCTGTGTACATGGCCTACTGAAATAGGCTCTTAGTAGTATCAATCCAGAAATGCGGTTTGTACTTTGGACGATTTTAATTATAAAATTTCAATATCATGCGCACAATCCAGGGTCAAACCACAAATTTTCAACCTGTGCTGTTAGTATATTCCTGGGCACTTCCGAATGATCTAATCCTCATCGGACGGTTCTCGTAGGGGCAATGGCATTCACTTAAGCTTTTCATTGCAAATTCAAATGATTATGTGATATTTGACAAAATTAATAAAATATGCATTAGGATTGATTCTGCCTAACTTTCTAACAAAATACGCAATGCACAAAAATATGATTATGTCAAACACGGACAACATGTTGAAATTAATGCAAAAGCTTAAGTAAATGCCATTGCTCGTAGGGGCGGGCTTACCCCGCCCGAATCAATTTGGCTGGCGGCATAAAGCCGCCCCTACTTGTTGTTTGCAATTTTCAGTGAAACTCCGTGTCGTTCCGTGGTGAACTTTTAGGTTAATTTTTTTTGGGGGTTGATTTATTAGTATAACTAATATATTTTAGATAAAATAAAAAACCTTATTATCAATAAAGGAGTTTTTAATGAAAAACAATATAACAGGAATGATTCATGTACTTGAATTTGAGTGCCAGGCCCCTTTGAAATTTTATGAACATTGCAAAAAGTGCCCGCGTTTTGACAATAATTGTCCTGATTTATCCTTAGGCGTGGAAATTCTGAGAAGAAAAAAGAAAATTGATTATAGTGGTGAATTCCTATCAGAAGAATATGTGGGTGTTAAGGCTTTTAATTGCCAGGCTCCTCTTTATTATTTTGAAAAGACACGCAAAAAATGTGGTCATCAGGGCCGTTGTCGTGAGGAAGGGCTTTTAATTGCCCTGTTAAATGGTAATAAAACAATAGACTACTCACAAAAAACAGCAATTCAATTCCCAAGTATTCAACGACGCCACAAAAAATTGGCCATACCTGAAGTCATGGAAAAGGAAAGAGCTGTTTCCTGATTTAAAATGGTTCTCAAAATTATATTTCGTATATTGTGGTATTCATCAATCAACTACTTTGATAATTTTGAGAACCGCTTTAACCATTGCAAAATGCTGCAATAACAAGCCTCTCATATCCTCGACCGGAAAATTACATGCAGTCACAAGTCTTCGCTGTTTATTTATACCTCGAAAGGCCATAAGGCCGGAAAATTACCCAAGGTTATGTTGCGCCTGATCAGGTTCTATGATACAGAGGTGGATCAAGAGTTCAAAACTCTCTCCTCATTGATTGAACCCATGGACTTTGATTGTCATGGGAGTGGTAGTGGCTGTTATTTCTAACTGATTGAATTTACAGCTTGTCCCGCCTTGAGTTGGTAGCCCTTTTTGCAATATGAAAAAGCAGGAGAATACCGATGCCTTTTCCACTAATAAAAAGAGAAAGCAAATATACTTATAAGGATTATCTTAGCTGGCCGGACGACGAAAGTTGGGAACTGATAAACGGAATTGCTTATGATATGACGCTAGCTCCATCAAGAACACATCAAAAAATCTCAAGGGAATTGCTAACAATATTCAATACATTTCTGTCCGGGAAAAAATGTGAGGTGTACAATGCGCCATTTGATGTTCGTTTACCCGAATCGAATGAAAGTGATAATGAGATAATGACTGTTGTGCAGCCTGATATTCTTGTTGTATGCGATAAATCAAAATTAGATGATAGGGGTTGTAAAGGAGTTCCGGATTTAATTATAGAAATCTTATCACCTTCTACTATTCACAAAGATATGAGAGAAAAGTTTCTTCTTTATGAAAGGGTTAAAGTAAAAGAATACTGGATAGTTCACCCTGGGGACAGAACTGTTATGGTTTTTATGTTGGAACAAGATGCAGGATATCGAAAACCTGATATCTATTTTGATGAAGATAAAATCAGGGTTGGTATTTTAGAGGGATTTGAAATTGACTTAAAGTATGTTTTTAAAGAATAGGAGCTACCAAAAATTTGAGAACCGCTTTAACTATTGCGAAATTCAGCAATAACAAGCCTCATATCTTCAAAAAATTCTTTTTCTACTATACATGTTTCGCACTGAAATTCATTAATACAAGGATTTAAGGAATGTTGCCCCATTTTCATGATGCGCATTTGTGGTATTTTTTTATCGGGCACCATTTCAATACAACCGGTAGGGCATATATAAGTGCATGAACCGCAACCGATACAAACATCTGATGCTACCTTGAACGGCGTAGCTACCTCACGGTCAATGCCACGATTTACAAGGCCTATTGCGCTGACACCAACAACTTCTTCACAAAAACGTACACAAAGACCGCACAGAATACATTCGGTAGAATCTTGTTTCTTGAACCTGGATGATTTAATACCCATCTGCTTTGCCATAGCACGAAGGCTCGATACATCAGGGCACCTTGCAAGAAGCAATTCAATAATCATCTTTCTGATATGTCTGAGTTTTGCTGTATCAGTAAAAACTTCCATTCCGCCTTCGACCGGAAAATTACATGCTGTCACAAGTCTTCGCTGCTTATTTATTATAATCTCAACCATGCAAAGACGGCATGATCCATAAGGCTTGAGGGCTTCATGATAGCATAGCGTCGGGATAACGGCTCCTGCTTTTTTTGCTGCGTCAATTATAGGAGCTCCACTGTCAATCTGAACCATTTGTCCATCAATTGTTAATGGGACTTTCAATCACCTGCCTCCTAACAGTTTAAGGTTGTCGGTTCACGGTTCACGGTTGGTTGCCTTGATTTCTTTATTGTTCTCTAACCTTGAAACCTGGAACCGTGAACCGTGAACGGTTACCCTATATCACTATAACAGCCTGTCTTTTACATGAATTATAACAGATTCCGCATTTAATACATTTTGCTGTATCTATTCTGTGTGGTTTTTTCTTTTCACCTGAAATCGCTTTCTCAGGGCATCTAATCCTGCATAGCGTACAACCGTTACATAAGGTTTCGTCAATCATGTATTCAAAAAGATTCTTGCAAACACCGGCAGGACATTTTTTTTCATAAATATGAACAAGATATTCATCATGAAAATAGCGCAGGGTACTTAGAACAGGATTGGCCGCAGTTGCGCCAAGACCACATAAAGAAGTCGAAATCATAAAATGGCCGAGTTCGGTAAGCGCCTCAATATCTCCTTTTTCTCCATTCCCTTCGCAAATATTCGTCAAAATATAATGCATCTGTTTCAAGCCTTCCCTGCATGGAACGCATTTACCGCACGATTCAAACAACAAAAAGTTAAGGAAATATCTGGCTATATCCACCATACATGATGTTTCGTCCATAACAATCATACCACCAGAGCCCATAATGGCCCCGGCTTCTCTAAGGCTGTCATAATCAACCGGCATATCTATCTTACTGATTGGAATGCAACCTCCGGAAGGGCCACCTGTTTGAACCGCCTTGAAGCGCTTATCCTTTCTAATCCCCCCTCCTATATCAAAGATTATTTCTCTTAGGGTCGTTCCCATCTCAACTTCTACCAAACCAGTATTTCTTACCTTGCCGACAAGAGAAAATATTTTTGTACCCTTACTGCCCACGGTTCCAATATTCGAATACCAGTCAGCGCCTTTTAAAATAATCTGTGGTATATTTCCAAGAGTTTCTACGTTATTTATAATCGTAGGCTTTCCCCATAATCCCTCAAAAGCAGGATAAGGAGGTCTTGACCGTGGTGTGCCGCTCTTGCCTTCAATTGAAATTATAAGTGCTGTCTCTTCACCACATACAAAGGCGCCGGCTCCTTTATTTATCGCTATATTGAAATCAAATCCAGTGCCCATTATATTGTTTCCCAGAAGACCATATTCTTCGGCCTTTTGTATAGCAATTGATAAATGCTCAATTGCTATTGGATATTCTTCCCTTACATAAAGAAATCCCCGACCTGCCCCTATTGCAAAAGCAGCTATTATCATTCCTTCAATAATACGATGCGGATCGCCTTCCATAAGGCTGCGGTCCATAAAAGCTCCGGGATCACCTTCGTCACCATTGGCAATGATATACTTTATATCACTGGGGGCAGCGCTGCATATCCTCCATTTAAGACCTGTCGAAAATCCTCCCCCTCCCCTCCCCCGTAATCCTGAGGCAAAAACTGTTTCCACTATTTTTGCCGGAGTCATAGCATTTAAGGCTTTGCATAAAGCTAAATATCCATCTGCTGCAATATAATCTTCAATATCAGTTGGATCTATCTTGCCGCTGTTATAAGATATATGTTTTTTTTGTTTTTTATATAAAGGAAGATCTTGTTCTGTTTTTGTATATTCCTTTGTTCCGGCGTCTTTCCACAAAAGTCGCTTAACAATATTGCCTTTTAAAATTGTCTCGAAAACTATATCCGCTATATCTTCCGGTGTAACTTGACGATAGAAAATATTTGCCGGCTCTATCACCATAATAGGGCCCATTTCACAAAAGCCATGACATCCGGTTCTTTTAATTTCTACCTTTTCCTGAAGACCTTGATTATTTAACTCATCCTCCAAAGCGGAAATAACCTTGATAGATTTTTTTGCCCTGCATCCAGTGCTGAGACACATCCTGATAGTAATTTTCTCAGGGTCTCTTTGCTTAAGAATGGATTTCCTTAAATCTTCAAGATCTGATACGGTTTTAATCTGTTTCAACCTGTTACACCTCTGGTTCTAAACGATATGGGGATAAAATTTTTTCTATCTTTCCGGGATTAACTGCATCATAGTAATCTTCATCAATTACCATCACGGGAGCCAAGGCACAGGCACCTAAGCAGTTAACTGTCTCAAGAGAAAACATACGATCATTTGTAGTTTCCCCTTCTTGAATATTTATTGTCCTTTGAATTTGCTCCAAATTTTTCACAGCACCACCAAGATGACATGCTGTACCACTGCAAACCCTGATTGTATGACGTCCCCTGGGTGTTAAGCTGAAGGTCTTGTAAAATGTGGCAATGTCAAAAATCCTTGTCAGATTCAGCTCCATCTTTTCAGAAATGTAACGAAGAGTATCTTCGGGAAGATAATTTTCAACACCCTGAACATCCTGCATAATGCTGATTATAGCTGAATGCTTGTATTCATGTTCTTCTAAAATTATGTTAACTTTTTCAATATTCATAGTCAAACCGTGAACCGTAAACTGTTAACCGTTTTTCACTGTATCTTTTCGCCAGCAGGGCATTGTGTGTGTACCCCGAAAACCTTCATTTACCTTCTTGAACATCGTTAACCGGCATAAATCCTGCAGATAACTGTTAACAGGCTCCAGTCTTTTCAAGAAGTTTTCATCAACATATTTCTCAGATAACGCCATTTTTTGTAGTTCTGCGGCTATCCTGCTAAATCGTATTCCTTGAGGGCAAACAAAATAACAAGAATTACAAAGACAGCAAAACCAGATCAGATCAGATGAGAGAACTTCATCTCTCATCCCCAAAACTATCATATGTATGATGCGTCTTGGATCAAAATCCTCTATTACTTTCCGCACAGGGCAAACCCCTGTGCATGAGCCGCATGTATAGCAAGGCTTAATTTCTTCTATCCCTATTTTTTGAGCAATCTCGTCTTTGAATTTAGAATCTGCTTTTTGTAAAAGGACTTTTTCCATAATGTCATGATTTCTCATACCGAGGCCATTTCATTCATCAAAACCGTCAATAACTTCTCTTCCGACGGCAGATGACCATATGCTTCATTTTTTTTCATCTGTTTTGCCTGTTTTGCAAAGGCCATCCTTAGTTTCATACCTTCTACAGCCTTACTTGCGGCTTTTATTTTACGTATCAGCTCTTCACGATTAATGCCTTCGCTGGAGCCCAAAGTTCCAATATCTTTTATTTTATTGGTAAATTCAGTAATCAATTTAACAAAAACAGGGCCTTCAGCAGCGGACGCCCATTCAAGAGCAACTCTGTGTGTATTGATTTCCAGGCTCTTAAGTATCATTCTTATAAATGCAATTTTGTTTATGGCTTCATAATTACCAGACCGGTAATGGCACTCGCCCGGATGTCACCCGCCAACAAATATGCCGTCAGCTCCATTAATAAATCCTTCAAGCATAAAAACAGGATCTATCCTTCCAGTGCACATCACCCTGATCACTCTTATATTAGGAGGATACTGGAATCTTGCTACACCTGCTGAATCTGCCGCCGCATAACAGCACCAGTTACACAAGAAGCCAAGTATTTTCGGTTCATTACTCATATATCTTCCCTCAATCAGCTCCAAAAGCCTTAATTTGAGCTAAAATCTGCTCATCTGTAAATCTACCCATACTTATAGCTCTTGCAGGACAATATGATGAACATACACCACACCCTTTACATGCTGCCACAACAATTTCTGCTTTCCTTTTCTTGTTAATTCTGATCATTTTTATTGCATTATATGGACAGAAATACTCGCATATTCCACAGCCAATACACTTATCTGTATCACAGAAAGATACTATGGGTTCGCTCTTAACATATCCTCGTGCAAGCAAAATAGAAGCCTGAGATGCTGCTGCCTTGGCCTGGAAAATTGATTCATCAATCGGCTTGGGGAATTGGGACATACCGCAGATATAAATCCCGTCAACATATGAGTCCACGGGCTTTAATTGTACATGTGACTCCAGAAAAAACCCCTCTGCCGATTTAGGTACAGATAAAGCTTTTTCCAGTTTTTTATCTTCCCTTGGAATAATTGCAGTGCTTAAAGCTAATATCTTGGCATCTATAACAACATCTTTATTTATGATTGGATCCCTGACGGTTACACAAACCCCGCCGTCAATTTCTGTAACATCCGGCTTATGTTTTATGTCATATCTAATGAAAACAACGCCCCTGTCTCTGGCATCTTTATAGAAGTCCTCATGAAAACCATATGGCCTCATATCACGGTATAAGACATAAACGTTGGTACAAGGATTTATTTCTTTAATTTTTAAGGCATTTTTAATAGCCATGCTGCAACAGATACTGCTGCAATATGAATGATTGTCATCACGTGAACCAACACATTGAATCATAACAACGGAATCTTCTTTGGCCGGTATAAACTGACCGGAAGCAATTCTTTCTTCAAGTAAATGCTGAAGTAAAACATTCTCGCTCTTTCCATACAAATATTCATCGGGCTCATAAACTGCTGCGCCATTTGCAAGAATGATGATTCCATGTTTCAACTCTTCACGATCAGTTCCATGACCTGAGCTCTTTGTTATAACTGTGTGAAAATTTCCCACAAATCCATTAACGCTTTCCACCTCGGATTCTGTAATAACATTAATAAGATTGTGGTTGCTTACCTTATCAATAAGCTCGTTTAAATATAACTTTGGATCTTCGCCGTCTAAGGTGTAATGAATATTTCGAAGATTGCCTCCCAATACGGATGTTTTTTCAATCAGATAACATTCAAATCCTTGCTCTGCCAAAGATAATGCGGCAGTCATACCGGCAAGTCCCCCGCCAATAACCAATGCCTTTGGAATAATGTTTATAACGGGTTCGGCAAGGGGTTGAATCAACCCGGCCTTTGCAACAGCCATGCGAATAAGATCTTTTGCCTTTTGAGTTGCCTCTTCTTTCTCATAGGCATGCACCCAGGAACACTGATCGCGTATATTAACCATTTCAAAAAGGCATTTATTTAATCCTGCTTCCCTTATAGTTGTCTGAAATAACGGTTCATGTGTTCTGGGAGTACATGCTGCAATAACAACGCGGTTAAGCTTTTCATTAATGACAGTTTCTTTAATCAATACCTGTGTATCTTCTGAGCAGGAATAAATATTATCAGTACTGACGACAACGCCGGGAAGTGTCTCAGCATATTTTTTAACGTCAACAACATCCACAACTCCACCGATATTCTTCCCGCAATTGCATACAAAAACCCCTATTCTCAAATCTTCCTGGTCAATAGATATTTCTTCAGCAAATGCCTTTTCAGAAATCAGCGTGCCACGTGACTTTTTCAGCAGCTCCGAAGCACAAACCGCTGCCCCGCTTGCCTGCATAACGCTGTCAGGCAGGGGCATAGGCCCTTTACATCCACCCGCAACATAAATACCTTCTCTAATAGTGTTAAGAGGGTTAAAAAGGCCGGTCTGAAAAAAACCATGGGTGTTCAGCTTAATGCCGGCGGTTTTTGCCAAAGAATAATTTTCTTTATGTGGCTCCAAGCCCATTGGGAGTACAATGAGGTTGAATGTATCATGATGCAGAGTTCCATCTTCCTTAATATATTCTATTGCGAGATCTTCAGTATCTTTATCATGTTTAATCTCAGAAACCCTGGAACGAATAAAAGTTACACCGCTTTTTCTTGCTCTTTCATAGAAAGTTTCAAAGCCTTTGCCATATAGCCTCATATCCATAAAAAATATTGTAATATCCAGATCCGGTTCATGCTCAAGCGCCACTATGGCATCCTTAACTGCATATTTACAGCAAACCGAAGAACAGTAGCTTTTCCCTGATATTTGTGTGCGGGAACCAGCGCATTGAATAAAAGCTATCTTCTGTGGTTTTTTCAGATCAGACGGTCTTAAAATCTTTCCCGTGTATGGTCCGGAAGCGCTTGATATACGCTCAAATTCAAGACCTGTTACAATATTTGGAGAATCTTTATAACCATACGACTCTATACTGCTTGCATCACATTCCTTAAAACCTGTAGCCATAATTATAGAACCAACATGATACTCGGATACCTCTGGTTTTTGATCAAAATTAATGGCTCCGGTCTGACAGGCTCGTGTACACTGCTTACATTCTTTTTTATTCAAAAAAAGGCAATAATCAGGATTAACGGAATAAGAGGAAGGGACGGCCTGGGTATATTGAATATCAATGGCTTTTTTGAGGGATAGATTCCGGTTATGAGGATCCAGGATGGTAACAGGGCAGTATTGGGCACAAACACCACAACCAGTGCACTTTGCTGCATCTACATAACGGGGATAACATAAGATTTTGACAAAAAAATTTCCTGCAATACCGGAAATTTCTTTAATTTCCGCATTTGTAATAATTTCTATATTGGGAGACCGACCGGCCTCCACCAGCTTAGGCGCAAGTATTCAGATAGCACAGTCATTGGTAGGAAATGTCTTATCCAGACCAGCCATGATTCCACCTATGGCAGATGACCGTTCAATTAGATAAACATAATAACCGGCTTCAGACAAATCCATAGCCGCCTGTATTCCGGTAATTCCACCGCCAACAACCATCACAGCGCCAACAAGCTTATTATCTCTATTATTATTTTTCATTTGTTCAATCTTCTACCAGTTCCAGCGCCCCAGTATTACACCACCTTACACAAGATGGGCTCGGTGGTATACCGCAGAAATCACACTTTAAAGGAATTCCAGTTTCAGCTTCAATAAAATAAGGTTTTTGAGGGCATGATGCCCTGCAGAATGCGCACATATCATATGTTTGATCACCAATAACAATAAACTGTTTAGAAGTACATGCGGCATCCACAAAAGGACCTGCTATCACAGGATAATATCTGTTGCCGTCTCTCATCACTCTAATGCGTGACCGCCTTGGATTTACTGTATTAGCCACATGATTAAGTGAACATGCGGCCTCGCAATGCCTGCAACCAGTACATTTGGCATGATCTATCTTTATTCTCGGCATTATTGTTCCTCCAGTCCAAGCGCCTGTAATTTCTCATAAAGAGGCTCCCCCTGCTCACTCCATCCCCTTAATTGATAATATTCCGGAAGCATTTCCTTAGCATGACTGATTTGGCCTTCAGCAGGTCCATCTGGGATTGGTTCTTTAAAAAAACGTTCAGGAAGAGTGTCATGGCCTATATTGAAGCCGGCTTTCATGTTAAATATTCTTTCTATATTCCAAATCCTTTCACCTATAGATAACAGATCATCGGCTTTATAATTTGTCCCCATGCAGCTATTTACCAAGGGAACGTAATTATTGAACTTCAGTCCCATCAAAGGCCAGTTACACAGACCAAGTGAATCCACAACAGCAGAAGTATCCTGATATCTCTTTACTAATGATGCTTTGCCTTGAGTCTCTAATGGATCAAGGTTCTCATGAACATTGAGAAGTTCATCAATAAAAGTATAGCCATACAAATGATGCGGCCCATAATTACATGTGGCAAAATGTAGCCCCATTCCCTGAATAGCCCGGGGATCAAAAGGAGATAGAGAAAGACCTTTTACGCCCATAAAAATTTCAGGCATATTAAAAGACGCAGAAATTGCCATTCCTCCCTGACCAAGTCTTTTGGCATAACCCTTTTTTGTTGAAATCAACCTTATTGCTTCAATCATGGAATCAGCATTGCCAAATGAGATATCTATTTTTAACTCCTCCGGAGTAACTGCTTTCTTCTCAACCAATTCCATAACAGTTGCGAAATTTCCTCCTGTGGCTACAGGATCCAGCCCCATTTCACCACACAGCATACTCATCACGCCGATTGCTGAAAGATCGCTTATACCGCAATTGAATCCCAAAGCGCCTATTGCAAGATAGGTCGGAACCATTCCTTTTCCTTCAAAAGCAGAATATTTGACATCTGCTTTTTTAATACATGCAATAGGGCAGGCAAAACACCCGCGCCCTCTCAATGCAAAAGCGCTGTTTAAAGCTTCGGTACCAATGTTCTTTAACGGCTGGGATGTGTTGCGAAAATTATTTCTGGAAAGAATACCTTTTTGATAACAAAGTCCTACTAAAAATGCTGTCCCCCACTGAGACATTGATTGTGATGTTAAAGGCGCGCTGTTGAGTTTATTGATCAAAGTATTAATTACCTGCACAAACCGACTGCCATCAGCAACCTGCAGGGAATGCTGTCCTTTTACAGCAATGGCCTTA
Source organism: Desulfobacteraceae bacterium (assembly GCA_014237365.1). GTDB lineage: Bacteria > Desulfobacterota > Desulfobacteria > Desulfobacterales > ETH-SRB1 > B13-G4. The sequence goes on from JABZFQ010000344.1 coordinate 21,540, forward strand.
AGATTTTTTGACCCCATTACCGCACCAATACCCGCGCCTCCAACAGAAAGGAATCTATCATTTACCAAATTGGCTAATGGAAGAAGTTTTTCTCCGGCAGGACCAATTGATACGAGATAAGTTTCACGCGCTATCCATGGATCGCCAAGATTCTTTTTAAAAAGCTCCTCAGTCTCCGCAGTTGAACGTCCCCAGTACTCAAGGCCGGGAACAAGTTTTACCCTATCATCTATAATAGAAAGAATAACCGGCGCCTCGGATTGGCCTTCTATTATAACCATATCAAATCCAGCGTACTTTAACTCAGCACCAAAATGTCCCCGCATTTTTGCGCATGCTAAACCACCTGTAAGTGAAGATTTGGTTATCACATTACATGAAGCGCCTGTTATTGCTCCTGTGCCGACAAGCGGGCCTGAACAAAATATCAGCTTATTCTCCGGAGAAAGCGGATCTATCTTGGGATCAACTTCATCTGCAAAAAATTTTACTCCCAGACCCCGTCCGCCCAGATACTTTTCGAGAAGATCAGTATCGAACTTCTCTATCTTGTGTTTACCATCGGTCAAATTTACTCTTAAACAACGACCGATCCAGCCATTCATATCTCAATCCCCTTAATATCAAAAAGTGTAACAACGTAGTTACAAATTATGGTTAGGAACGTAAGACGGGACAGTTGCTTTGGTGGATTCGTCGCTTACGCTCCTTAATCCACCCTACCCTACGATTTTCGGCTACAAACGTAAGTTTGTAGGGTGGATTAAGCAAAGCGAATCCACCGAAAACCGTAAATTCAATCGAGTGTAACCAAAATAGAACAAAGTTATTGATTTTCGGGGATGGTTCCCCGCTCTGTGATATATGCGAGATATTGGTGGAATGTGCAAAACGATTCGAACCTCCGGAAAATCC
>JABZFQ010000376.1 GCA_014237365.1 Desulfobacteraceae bacterium
TTCGTTTTCAAATAACGTAGGGGCAACGCCTGTGGTTGCCCTTCCGCCCTGTTGTTGCATATTATCAGGGCAGGCACAGGGGCCTGCCCCTACGGGATATTGCCGAATACATTGGGCCGAATTTTCCGGAGGTTCGAATCGTTTTGCACATTCCACCAATATCTCGCATATATCACAGAGCGGGGAACCATCCCCGAAAATCAATAACTTTGTTCTATTTTGGTTACACTCAAAAAATTTATTCAGTTAGGAACGTGGACGAAATAACTTCCTCAAGTAGGCACACAGATTTGGGTCGAATTTGTTTGATCTCAGATCACAAAAGTTGATGGAATAGCTTAACTATTTCAATATTTTTGTGATCTGAAATCGAACAAAGGCGGCCTGAAGCTGTGATGCATAGTTGTGGAAGTTGTTTCGTCCACGTTCCTTATCATGCAAGAACTAATATTAATGCATTCTCAGAAATTTACAAACTCAAAAAATAGCAAGATTCCTTAGCCTCAGCACGTATACCTATACCTCGGAAGGTCATATTTTAGCTAAAAAATTAGATATTTTAAGGGCAAATAGAATCTCTAACCTATTGAATTTTAATTTGTTTTTCCATAATGAAATTGCTGGGCTGATGTAGTCTTTTAAAAATGGTGGAGTAAAATCTTTAACAGAATAAATATTTTGACATTCACAATACGATGAAAATTCGTTCAGGTATCGTTTAAGCTAAACAATCAAATTTTTCGAAAAACCCCGATTCTGCTTAGGAACGTGGACGATATTAACATCTCGATTTTCATGCATGCTTCGTTCTCCTTCTTGCTTTTTTTCGTATTTACAGATATATTATTTGTTAAAATTTGTAAATACAATTAATTAAGCATGTTAGAATCTAACTGTACGAAATATACATTAGACTTTGAGTGAAAAAAATAATCCAATGACACATGTACCGTACCTTTTATCGAATGGTTTCAAGAACTTTTGAAGTCGTATGATAAAAAAGCGAACAGTCCAACAAGACGCTCCACCCAACAGCAGAAGCCAGCGCGTTTTTAGCCTTTGCCGTTGTCAGCACAAAACCTCGTTTTTGCGAAATCATCCTTAGCTTTAGGTGCTGGTGAGCTTGGTAAGGAACGTGGACGCATTAACTTCCCCAAGTAGGCGCACAGATTTGGGTCGAATTTGTTTGATCTCAGATCACAAAAGTTGATGGAATAGCTTAACTATTTCAATATTTTTGGGATTTGAGATCAAATAAAGGCGGCCTGAAGCTGTGATGCATAGTTGGTGAAGTTAATTCGTCCACGTTCCTAATTGCTTGGAGGTAATCGAATGGATGTAGAAATAATAATAAATAAAATTAAAAGGATCAAACATGAAGTTATTGAGCTTTGACATAGAGATCTCGGATATCTTCGAGTTGGGCAAACACGAGGACATGGAAAAGTATGCGCCGTTTCATATTTCGGTGGCGGCAACGGCCATTCATAACGGGGAGGAACGGATATGGTATTCCGAGTATGATGAAGGTCGTCCGGCGTTGAACTTGACGCAGCAACGGGCGCATGAACTTTTGGAGTATCTCGACGAGATGCAGCAAATGGAATTCATGGTCTGCGCGTGGAACGGCTTGAGCTTCGATCTGAAATGGATAGGACATCAGGCCAATGATATGGCCCTAGCCGCTCGAATCGCTTTGAAGAGTTACGATCCCATGTTCCAGTTCTTCAACCAAACTGGTTTCCCCGTAAGCCTTGCGAAGGTGGCACAAGCTATGGGTATCTCACAAGAAAAGCTAATGGACGGCGCGGACGCACCGAAGGAATGGCATGCAGGAAATTGCCAGGAAGTGATGGACTACTGCCTCGGTGATTGCCAAATGACCAATCTCATTGTCCTCGCCATACAAAAAATCCGACAGATTCAATGGGTAACAGGCAGAGGGCACATCAGTTCAAAGCCTATGCCGCGTTTCAAGCCAGTAGAAGAAGTCATCCAAGATCCTGAGCCCGACCAGTCTTGGATGGATACACCAATGCCGAAGGTGAAGTTCTACAAATGGGTTCAGGAAGCCACTGGGATGAAAACATGAGTGAATATCTAACATTTATTTTCATGTTTTCGAAAAATTGAAATGGCAAAAGTATCTACTGGTAAGGAACGTGGACGAATTAACAGGATATCAAAAACTGAAGATGATCATAACCTTTTGATATTCAAAATAATTAATAATAAAAGTTTCCCAAATGACTTAACATTTTGTAATTGTTGAACATAAGTGCCTAAAGCGAGCTAAAGTATATTAAAGTGCCTAAGGCGTATCACCAATATTCATTTTTCAATCTAACACATTAAAATTATAGTATAATAATTCATTTGGGAAACTTTTATTACTATGTTAAAATATGGGTTGATGCTGGAGCAAAACAGATGGAAAAATTAAGAGGTAAAACTCTCCATAAAAAAGGGGTTGACCAGCTTGGACACTCAAGCATTAAGATAATCGTTTCTATGGTCACCTTATTCCAAGCAGTAACCGGAGAGCCGTAAACGCCCTTGATGATCCGCAATCTATACGCAACCTGCCAAAACAAAAAAGCCACAATCTATTAAGATTGCGGTTATTTCTTTCAAGATGGTGCCGAAGGGGAGACTCGAACTCCCACAGAGATACCCCCACTAGACCCTGAACCTAGCGCGTCTACCAGTTCCGCCACTTCGGCATAATCATAATGCTTAAATTTAGCAATTTTTTACTCGACCTGCCCCAATCTTTTGTGCATCAAGGACTTGTGAAAAGTCTCGACATATCCATTGGTATGCCTACGCTTTTCGTCCCCGTTCCTTAGGAACGTTGACGAAATAACTTCCCAAACTATGCATCACAGCTTCAGGTCGCCTTTGTTCGATCTCAAATCCCAAAAATATTGAAATAGCTCGCTATTCCATCAACTTTTGTGATCTGAGATCAAACAAATTCGACCCGAATCTGTGCGCCTACTTGAGGAAGTTATTTCGTCCACGTTCCTTAGGTAATAAATTAAAGGTTGATTTTATACGGAAAAAGTTTTATTTATTCCTTTTATTTATTCTTGTCAAGTTCATTATTTTAAGCAGGAAAATTAGGAATGATAATAATTGAAGATATAAATAAGATAACAAAACCATACAAGAATGCTGTTATTACAATAGGTAATTTTGATGGTGTACATCTTGGCCATCGGGCTCTTTTTCATAATCTGATTGAAAAAGCTATAGCACTTAATGGTACATCAATCGCTATGACTTTTGAACCCCATCCTATCAGAGTATTAAAAAAAAATAATCATCCCCCTCTTATTACTCTTTATAAACAGAAGGTGGAGCTCATAGAAAAAGCAGGCATTGATGTCCTTGTTTGCATTCCCTTTACACAAAAATTTGCAGCCATCCCCGCGAAGGAATTCGTGGAAGATATCCTTGTCAAGCGCATCGGGATTAAGGCAATTGCGGTGGGCGAAGATTATACTTTCGGGAAAAATCGTGAGGGAAATATAGACCTACTAAAAACTTTGGGAAACCAATGTGGTTTTGAAGTAATCGTAATCAACGGGTTACATATATCAAACACCTATCCTGAAAGAATCAGCAGCACAAAAATACGTGAACTGGTCATGGCTGGAAAAATTGCTGAATCCCAAAAACTATTAGGCAGATATTACCAGATAAGAGGCAAGGTTGAGGTTGGGCGTGACAGAGGGGGAAAACTCCTTGGATTCCCCACTGCTAATATAAATCTATATGATGAATTGAGCCCAAAAATTGGAGTATATGCTGTTATAGTTGAATGCAAGGGGGAAAAATTTAAAGGAGTGGCAAATATCGGATATAGCCCGACTTTCGATGATTATATCTTTACTGTTGAGGCTCATATACTTGACTTTAAAGAAAATATTTACGGCCAGGAAATTCGTGTCAATTTTATAGATAGATTAAGGGATGAAAAAAAATTCTCAAATATTTCAGAACTATCAGAACAAATCAAAAAAGATATAACAAATGCACGCAAGATCCTGTCCTGATCCAGACAAACCGAAATCGAATTGAAGATTGAAGATTTGTGGTATCGCTTCGCTCTATCATTTTAATTAAATAGGATTCCTTAAATTTTCAATATTATGAGTATGAAAAAAAAAGCAAAATTTTTTTTTGTAATAGGTATTATAATATCAATTACTGCATTCTATTTTGCTTTTAAAAATGTTCCATTAAATGAACTTATAAAATACCTGTCATCAATTAATTATTTATGGTTATTCCCATCTGTATTTGTTGTTTTTATAAGTTTTGCATTAAGAGCATTTCGATGGATGCTTATATTGGAACCGGTCAGTAAGATCAGTTTTTGGAGGGCATTTCATCCTTTGATGATAGGTTTTATGTTAAACTGCATCCTTCCGGGCCGGGTCGGCGAGGTGGCGCGACCAGCTATTTTGCAAAAAAAGGAAAATGTTCCCTTTTCAACAGGACTTGCAACTGTTGTAGTTGAACGTATATTTGACTCAAGTATTCTCATCATCCTTTTTGGAGCAATGCTTGCCTATATAGATATAGATCCCCAGCTTGGCATTGCTTTTGGGAAATATAATCTGAACAGGGAAACTCTGGTTAACATTGGCGGAAATATTTTTAAATTAATGATTATACTCATAGCCGGAATCATTCTTTTTAGTTTTAGCTCAATCCGACAAGCTGTAAAATGGACAATCAATAAAATTCCCTCTTTTTTTTCATTAACAAGCGTTTCATTAAAAAACAAAATCAAAAAATTCTGTGCCTCTTTGATATGCTTTGTAGACAACCTCTCAACGGGTTTTTCCTTTATTAACTATCCCAAAAAAATATGCGTTTGTATTGGTCTCTCTTTTATTATATGGATTTTATCAGCCTTTTCTTTCTATATCATAGCTCTTGGTTGCCCTGGCATAATGCTATCATATCTTGAACTATTTGCAGTCATGATTATTATATGTTTTTTTATAGCTCTTCCATCTGTCCCCGGTTTCTGGGGTATATGGGAAGCAGGAGGTGTTTTCGCACTGTCCCTTTTTGGCATTTCGTCAAAGGAAGCTGCCGGCTTTACTCTGGCTAGTCATGCAATCCAAATATTTCCGGTAATAATTATAGGAATTATATCCGCGATGCTTTCAGGTGTTGATACATTGCAAATCCTTAAAGAAAGAAGAAATATATAATGCCATTGCTTAATATAGTAACATATCCTGACGAATTTTTAAGACAGCCTGTTAAACCTGTTAAAAATATAGATGGAACGACTCAAAAGATGGTTGAAGACATGTCGTACACAATGTATAATTCAAAAGGTGTCGGACTAGCTGCAATACAGGTAGGATTCGATAAAAGTCTAATTATCTTTGATGTATCGCCAGGTGAAGAAAAAAGATCTTTTCAGGTTCTTATAAATCCAAAGATTATCGAAAGCAATGGTCGTATAATATCAGAAAAAGAAGGTTGTCTCAGTGTTCCGGATCTAAAGGCAGATGTAAAACGTGCTAAATCCATACTTGTTGAAGGTTTCGATAGAGAAGGTAAGCCAATGAGAATTGATGCTGAGGGATATCTTGCTATTGTCTTGCAACACGAAATTGATCATTTAAATGGAATCTTATTTATAGACCACATAAGCGCATTAAAAAGAGAACTTTATAAAAGACGAATTAAAAAGCAATTGAGAAAATAGTGAATAATCGAAAGCTTAAAATCATATTTATGGGAACTCCTGAGTTTGCTGTCCCTTCCCTAAAGGAATTAAACAAAAACCACTATGATGTGGCATTAGTTGTAACTCAACCTGATCGCCCAAAGGGACGAGGCCGCAAAGTGATTCCTCCTCCTGTTAAAAAAACCGCAATAAGTTTAGGATATAAAGTAATCCAACCCGAATCTATTAAGACAGATAATTTTAGAGAAATTGTACAAAAACTTAATCCGGATATATTTGTTGTGGTAGCATATGGTCATATTCTCACAAACAATATACTTGAAATGCCAGGAATAGGTTCAATTAACATTCATGCATCTCTACTTCCAAAATATCGTGGGCCAGCACCAATCCAGTGGGCTATTATAAACAGGGAAAGAGAGACCGGAGTAACAGCAATGTTTATTGATGAGGGCATGGATACAGGAGATATACTTCTTTCTGCGAAATTGGAAATTACTCCGGATGACACATCAGCAACGCTTCATGACCGCCTGGCAAAACTTGGCGCTCCTCTTCTTATAAAAACAATAAAAGATATAGAAGCTGAAGAAATAAGGCCAGTCCCGCAGGATCACAAAAAGGCTACATATGCACCATTACTTAAAAAAAACGATGGATATATAAACTGGAAAAAGTCTGCTGAAAATATTGAGGCATTTATACGAGGAATTACTCCGTGGCCTGGTGCCTTTACGTTTTACGGCAATAAACGTCTCAAAATCTTTTCAGCCAGGCCAATCTTACCGGATATCACTGCCCCGCCTGGAACAGTAATAAAAGGCTTCACAGATGAACTCAGGATCGCAACGGGTGAAGGATCTCTGTGTATTTTAAAAATTCAGGGCGAATCAGGCAAGCAGCTATCTATTAAAGACTTTTTGCGCGGGCACTCTATACCTCCCGGAACGATTTTAAACTGATATAAACTTTCAGCCAATTAATTTCACTGAGTTAGGAATAGGGACGAAATGGAGCTAAGTTCTTGGCGGATCATGCACGCAAGACAGCGTTATTTATATTAAATACTCTTGATGAGGGGCATAAAACTCTTGATAGAGTATTAGAAGAAGATATAACTGACAAAGAACAATATTTTTCAAAAAGGGATCGTGCTTTGGTTAATGCCTTAGTATATGGTGTTATCAGGCGGCGCGGTACGCTCGACTGGATAATAGACTATTTTTCTAATACCCGATTAAACGCAATAGATTCGAATGTTTTAAATATTCTTCGTCTTGGACTCTTTCAGGTAATGTATTTAGATAAAATACCAGTATCCGCTGCTGTAAATACATCTGTAGAAATGGCCAAGTCATTTACCTCGCCAAAAGTTGTTGGATTTGTCAATGCGGTTTTGCGCAGTTCTACAAAAGGTTATAAAAAAGTCCCCTTCTCTGATCGTAACAAAAATCCTGTAAAAGCATTGTCAACAGCAAAATCATTTCCGGAATGGCTGATAAAAAGATGGCTTGATTATTTTGGCTTAAAAGAAACTGAAGCGCTCTGCGATGCAGTAAATAATATTCCGCCAATAACCGTACGTACAAATAATCTGAAAATTTCCCGCTATGACCTGATAAACAAACTCAAATCAGATGTAGAACTAATTGACTTTACAAGTTATTCTCCGGATGGAATTTATTTTTTCAAACCAAAAATGCCTATCCCAAAAATTAAAGCATTTAAGAATGGCTGGTTTCAGGTTCAGGATGAAGCGGCCCAGCTTGTCACGTATCTTTTGAATCCACAACCAGGTGAAACCATTTTAGATGCCTGCGCAGGTCTGGGTGGAAAAACAGGCCATATCGCTCAGATGATGAAAAATAAAGGCAAAATTGTAGCCATGGATAAAAATAATGAAAAACTTCTGCGGCATGAGTTTGAAATGAAACGGATTGGGATTTCAATTGTTCAAACCTGCACACACAATCTGAACAAACACTTTGACAAAAATTATATTGCCAAATTTGACCGTATTCTATTAGACGCACCCTGCTCGGGGTTAGGCGTCCTGAGGAGAAATCCGGATATCAAGTGGTTAATATCAAAAAAGAATTTAATCTATTATAAAGAAAAACAGGTAAGATTTCTTGATACTTTATCGTATCTTGTTAAACCTTCAGGTATTTTGGTTTATACTGTATGCAGCACAGAACCTGAAGAAAATGAAGAAGTTGTAAAAGTTTTTTTGAATAAGCATCCAGAGTTTGTTATTGAAAAAATACCTGACGGATTTCCTTTAAATGCGCGTTTTCTTATTAATAAAAATGGCTATCTTAAAACTTTTCCGCATATAAACAATATGGATGGTTTTTTTTCAGTTTGTCTTAGGAGAAAGTTATCGTAAGGATAGCAAAAATATCATTTTTCTTTATTTTATTTGTTCTCATTTTAATGGTAAGTGCTTATCTTACCTTAACATTTATAATTAAAAGCGAGAATAAAGTTGTCGTCCCTGGTATTGTTGGAAAGGATGTAGTGTTAATCCTCGAAATGCTGTCAGATCTTGGACTTAACACAAAAATTAAAGGCTCTGAGTACAGTGATGGCGTGCCCAAAAACCATGTAATTTTTCAGGAGCCCGAACCTGGTTCTGAAATAAAGAAAAGGCGTGATGTAAAAATTATTATATCAAAAGGTACAAAAAAAATTTTGACGCCGAATTTAAAAGGACTTTCAATACAGCAGGCACGATTAATCATAGAAGAAAATGGTTTGCGCCTGAACAAACTATCCAGCACATATAGTGAAAGTATAAAAAAAAATGAAATTATTTCTCAGTTTCCTTTACCGGGAACAATGATTACGCGAGGAAAATTTGTAAACCTTCTCGTCAGCACAGGTATAAGGCCAAATGTATATAAAATGCCTGATATTAAGGGTCAATCTCTTGAAGAAGCAATAGCTTTAATTGAAAGCTTTAATCTATTGCTTGGAGAAATAAAATTTCTTTTTATTGAAGACAAGTCTGAAAATATAATTATAGATCAGTTACCTTTATCAGGACATAGGGTGTTTGAGGGTACATATGTTAATATTACCCTAAACAGAGAAGCGGGCAAAAAAGGCCAAAAATATTTATACAGCACAAAAGGTGTAAACCTTTTTAAATACAGACTTAAACCAGGATTTTTAAAAAAACATATACGTTTAAGATTAAACACCTTTGGAATTTCAAATGATATTTTCGATAGTTTCATGAAACCCGGTGAAGAAATCTGGGTTTTAATTCCAAGAAATAAAGATGCAACTGTTCTTCTGTATGAAGATGATGAGCTGATTAAAACTGAAGTTTTTGATTCATGGCAAAACTGAATTGAATTGAATAGTTAAGGAACGTGGACGAAATAACTTCCCCAACTATGCATCACAGCTTCAGGCCGAATTTATTTGATCTCAAATCCCAAAAATATTGAAATAGCTCGCTATTCCATCAACTTTTGTGATCTGAGATCAAACAAATTCGACCCAAATCTATGCGCCTACTTAGGGAAGTTAATTCGTCCACATTCCTAATATTGAAAATTGAAAATTTGTGGTATCGCTTCGCTCTATTATTTTAATTAAAATCAAGAGGATTTCTTCAATTTTCAATCTTCAATTTTAAAAAGGAGCATTATAATGAGAATTATTGCACCATCTATACTGTCTGCTGATTTCACAAAATTAGGAGATGAAATAAAATCCGTCGAAGATGCTGGAGCAGACTGGATACATGTTGATGTCATGGACGGTCATTTTGTTCCAGCTATTACAATGGGACCTATAATTACAAAAGCTGCAAGAAGTATTACATCGCTTCCCATTGATGTTCATTTGATGATTGAAAATCCAGATCTCTATATTCCGGATTTTGCAAAAGCAGGGGCTACTTTGATTTCTGTCCATGTTGAAGCCTGTGTGCACTTAAACAGAACTATACAACTGATAAAAGAATTCGGAATAAAGGCAGGTATTGCTCTGAATCCATCAAATCCTCTCTCATCAATTGAATGGACCCTTGAATTCGTTGACTTTGTGTTGATAATGAGTGTTAATCCCGGGTTTGGAGGACAGGTTTTCATACCAAACTCAATTGATAAGATAATGGCTCTTCGCAAAATGATTAAAGAAAAGAGATTATCGACCCTGATAGAAATAGATGGCGGAGTTAATGAAAAAAACATAGAAGAAATTTCTATTGCTGGGGCTGATGTATTTGTAGCTGGATCAGCGATTTTTGGAGGTCAGGATTACAAAAAAACAATTAGTCTTTTAAATCCTTAGGAACGTGGACGAAATTATGAGCAAACTAAAAAAACTCCGGAAGGTATTGGTAATTCATGGCCCCAATCTAAATATGTTAGGTAAAAGAGAACCAGCTATCTATGGGAAAACAACTCTTAATGAAATTAATAAAAAGCTGAAAAATGCAGGCAAGAATCTGGAAATTACTATAGATACATTTCAATCAAATCATGAAGGAGAAATTGTAGAAAAAATCCAGGATGCAATGGGAAAATGCCAAGGACTTATTATCAATCCTGCTGCATACACACACACGAGCATTGCTATCCGTGACGCTCTTCTTTTGCTTAATATTCCTATAATTGAGATTCACCTGTCCAATATTTATAAAAGAGAGTCATTTCGCAACAAGTCAATGATTGCTGATATAGCTACAGCTCAGATTTCCGGTTTCGGCATACTGGGATATTCTATGGCTCTTGAAGCTATCGTCACAATGATTTCAACCTAAGGGTTCGGTAAAAAATACAAGGCAGAAAAATATTGAAGGGAAAGAATTCCCCCTGTCCTTTATATAAGAAACGGGTGACGAAACAACTTCCACAACTATAGACTTTCAGACTTCCAGCCTTGTAAAATTAATTATCTGAAAGTCTATATGCGCCTACTTGTGGAAGTTATTTCGCCACCCCGTTCCTTATTTGTTGCGTCTATTCATTTTTCTTGGGATGGCATTCGCCGCAAGTAAGGGGGCCTTTGTTTTCCTCTAAATGACATCCTTTGCAGTTTGTATGAAACGCCTTCATTGCAGACATTATCTTACCATCTGCCTCAAGACTGTGGCATGCAGTACAGTCGCTTAATTCAGATTCATCCCATAAGTTCTCGCCATCTTTGTAAATGTGGTGACAGTCCAGACAATCAATCCCTAAATCATCTGCATGAAGTGCATGAGGGAAAGCAGCGGCAGGCCTTTCACGATTCATAAAGATATCATGTTCCAGCGATTGAATATCATCCTGCGCATATGCTAAACCAAAAACAAATAAACCTACCAAGCCCGCTATTACAATTAATACATTACTTTTTTTCATCCCTATCTGCCTCCCAATTATTATTATAAATATTCTTAAGGAACGGGGACGAAATAACTTCCCCAACTATGCATCATAGCTTCAGGCCACCTTTGCACGATCTCAAATCACAAAAATATCAAAATAAATAGGCTATTCCATCAACTTTTGTGATTTGAGATCGAACAAATTTGACCCAAATCTATGCACCTACTTGTGGAAGTTATTTCGTCCCCCGTTCCTAATCTTTTTTATTTTAAGTTAAATATCAAAAGAATGCCTAACTGTCAAGCCAAATCAACTTGTATTATACTAAATTTTACTTGACTAATAAGTGCTTATGAGATACGCATTAATAGTCATTTATGCGCAACCGACCTTGTAGGGGGGAAAATATGCAACAAGATTCCATTAAAAAAATTAAGGAAAAAACTGTAAACCGTAGAAATTGTCTCAAACTAATGGGTGCATTCGGTTTGGGATTAGCCGCTCCGACTATAATTGCTAAACCAGCCGAAGGCAAACATCTTGACAGACTTCATTCCATAAGTAGAACTCATCCGCTTATGGGGACAATTGTAACTATTACTATTACAGATTCATCCCGCGATAAAGCTGAAAAAAACGTTGAAAAAGCTTTTGCAAAGATGACTGAACTTGAAAAAATTTTTGATCGACATGCTGATAATACTCCTGTGAGCTGGCTCAATCAAAAAGGTCTTTTAAAAAATATTTCTCCTGAATTAGCAGATGTTTTACATCAAAGCACCTTTTATAGTTATATTAGTAAAGGTACATTTGATATTACAGTTCTTCCTGTTTTAGAGCTATATAAAAAATCCTATGAATCAACAGGTTCTTCTCCATCTCTGAAACAAATAAATGAGAAGATGAAGCTTGTTAATTTTGAAAACATTAAAATAGATAAACATGGCGTAAGATTGCTCAAGGATGGAATGCAAATCTCGCTGGATGGTATAGCAAAAGGTTACATTATAGATCAGGCAGCAAATCTTATAAAATTAAACGGAATAAAATACGCCCTGATCAATGCCGGAGGTGATGTTAGGGTTATTGGAGGTAATGGTCCTAATAAAGCCTGGAAAATTGGTATAAAAGATCCTTTGGGAAAAAGAGAAGTTACTGAATTGTTTGAGCTAAACAACGGTGCAGTGGCTACGTCCGGCAATTATGAAAACTATTTTGATAAAGATAAAATTCATCACCATATTATTGATACTTCAACCGGAGATTCTCCGGTTCAGACAATAAGTGCCACAGTCCTTGCTCCTACGGTTATACAGGCAGATGCTCTCTCTACAGCTTTTTTTATTCATAATCCAAAAGATGCTATTAATCTTGCAGGTTCGTTATCAAATATAGAGACATTGATTATTGCAAAAGGTGGGACAAAGTATCAATCATCGGGATGGGATAACATAACAAAATAATACGTAAAGCAAACTCAAGAATAAATTAACCGTGGGTTTTTCGCTTGACAAATCGAACAATTTATAATAATAATAATAAAATCATATAATGATATACTCAAATAAACTTAAAGTAGAGTTTATGAAGCTATCTATTTTTACAATACCTTTGCGAAACATTCCCTCCCGGAAGGTTATTATCCCCGATAAATAAATACATGGTAAGCCATGTGTTCATAAAAATAAGGGGGGGGTATTTGCGACAACAGGAAAACATTTTATTGTTTTAAGTAAATCGGTTATAGTTAACTGGAGGTGACAAATTTCATGGGACCCATATTAAATGCGATGGTGGCAATGGGCGGCATCGGTCTAGCACTGAGTGTTGTACTGGGAATTGCGTCAAAAGTTTTTTATGTGTATGTTGATCCAAAAGTTGTTGCAGTTGATGAGTGCCTTCCCGGAGCAAACTGTGGAGGATGCGGCTATGCCGGTTGCAGTGATTGCGCTGTTGCTATGGTGGCAGGCGAAGCTCCGCCAAATGCCTGTAAGGCTGGTGGTGATGATGTGACAGATGCGGTTGCCGCTGTTCTCGGAGTATCCGCTGACGCGGCTGAAAGGGATATAATCAGTATATTTTGCAGGGGCACTCATAGCACTGCAGAACGAAAATACAATTACAAAGGCGTATCAGATTGCCGGGCGGCTGTTTTGCTTTCAGGAGGAGACAAAAGTTGTACTTATGGCTGCCTTGGTCTTGGTACCTGTGTTACAAATTGTCCGTTCGGCGCCTTAACAATGGGAGAAGATGGCCTGCCTGTAGTAAACAAAGAACTCTGCACTGGTTGCGGCACATGTGTTGATATCTGTCCTCGCCATATTCCCACGTTGATAAAAGAATCACAAAAAGTTGCAACTCTTTGCAGTTCCCATGACGGCGGAAAAATTGTTAAGGCAATATGCAACATCGGCTGTCTGGGCTGTGGGAAATGTAAAAAAGCATGCCCTGAAAAGGCTATAATAGTTGATAAATTCCTGGCGATCGTTGACGGTGAGAAATGCACAGGGTGCGGCGAGTGTTTTGAAAAATGCCCGACCGGAATTATTCAGAGCTTAGTAGCTACTTAGGAACGTGGACGAAACAACTTCCACAACTATGCATCACAGCTTCAGGCCGCCTTTGTCCGATCTCAAATCTCAAAATTATTGAAATAGCTCGCTATTCCATCAACTTTTGTGATCTGAGATCAAACAAATTCGACCCAAATCTGTGCGCCTACTTGGGGAAGTTATTTCGTCCACGTTCCTTAACAAATATGGAGAAAAAACAACCATGAAGATGCTCATAGCTATAGATGATTCAGAATATGCAATAAAAGTTGTCAATTATGTGGCTTCTGCTGTTAAGCCCACAGTTAATATAACCTTGTTTTGCGTACTGCCGACAATGTCTTCAAATCTGGAAAAGATGGAAAAAGACCTGGGACAGCCGTTCTTTTCAGAAAAGGTTATTGAACTGAGATGGCTGGTCGATGAGGAAAAAAAGAAGACGGAATCAAGAATAGAGGAATGCCTGACCATTTTAAGGAATGCGGGATTTTCTGACGATACTGTTAAAGTAAAAATGCAAAACAAAAATGTTGGCATTGCCAGGGATATCATAGCAGAAACAGGAAAAGAAAAATATGATACACTTGTGGTGGGACGCAGAGGATTGTCCGCCACCGCTTCTTTTGTATTGGGAAGCGTATCCAATAAGATTGTGCAGAATATAAAAGATTGTACTGTCTGGATAGTTGAATAAATCACATACAGACTTTCAGATAATTAATTTCACTGTGTTATCAGTCGTCGACGTATAACTCTTCCTCCTTATAGCCTTGTGAAATTAATTATCTGAAAGTCTATAAAATTACCAGTTATTTTCATAAGTTTTTTACTTGAAAGCATTCTTATATTATGGTATAAATATCAAGTTTAGCCTTACACCCACTTTTGCAAATATAATGCTTTTGAAAGGATAAAGGATAGAATATGAAATCTAACAAAGAACTTCAGATAGCTTACGGCCTGGCTATTATTTTGTTGGTTGTGGGTGTTCTAAGTTATAGCGCTTTTTCTGCAAAAACTCCTGATCAACCGGTCAGGTTAATGTTTAAATGTGTCGCGGGAAAGATTTTATTTGATCACAAAACACATACTGTAAAATCAGGTTATGGAATCTCATGCAGTGATTGTCATCATAATCTTGAAGAAGGTGAGACAAATCCCGAGGCCTGCGGTGAATGTCATGAACCTGTAACCCAGGACGAAGATGTTCTGGGCAGGGCTGATGCCTTCCATACACAATGTATCGGCTGTCATAATGAAGCTGAAGCCGGCCCTGAAAAATGTGAATTATGCCATGTCATGTAAGCAATTTTTTTTGATAATAGAATAAAAACCTCTTACCCTTTGCCTGTATAGTCTTACAGACAGGCCTGACCGCTATTGAAAGCACTCATGCGAAGCGAGTGAGTTGAGAGCTAAGAAAGGTTAAACTATGATAAAAAGATCTTTTATCGGTTTATTAAAACCACGTCTTAAATATGGATCTGTTGCAGAAACGCCTTCCCTTAAGCAAATCCCGATCCCAAAAGAGATTACCCTTTTTTCAAACTGTCCATTTGACAAAAAAAATCTGTTACTTAAGAAAAAGGCGACTGTTAAGACCGGCCAAAAGCTTTTACTCTACAAGGAAAGTGATGAATATGTTGTTTCAAGTGTTACAGGACAAGTGACATCAATTTCCTCTTATACAGGTGACTTTGGCCTATCTTATACTGCCATCACAATTGAGGTGTCTGATGATGAAGAAATAGATGATGAGTTCAAGGATGTTTCAAAGGATGCTTCAAAGGATGCTTCTCTTGAAATCATCAAAAATTTTCTTGCATTTGCTCCAGGTAATCCTCCGGGCAAGTTATTTTCCGACAAAGACAAATCTCTAAATACAATCGTTGTTTGTTGTGCTGACAGCGATCTATTAATAACAACAAACCAGTATATTGTTAAATCCGATATTGATGCAATAAAAAATGGAATAAATATCCTGAAAACAGCAACCGGTGTTAATGATATTATAATGGTCGCTTCACAGAGCCAGATGCATGAGCTCTCCACAATCGGTGAAAAAATAAATCAGGTTAATGATACATATCCATCTGCGCTCCCGCATCTTATTATGAAAAATATCCTGGGCAAGGTGGTACCGGCCGGGAAAAACCCTGAAGATATCGGGGTATGTTTTATCAGCGCTGAAGCAGTTGCATCTATTGGAAATGCTTTTAACAGCGGCCAGATACCTGTAACAAAAACCTTTACACTTGTTAATAAAGATGGCTCTAAATCACTTGTATCGGCTAGAATCGGAACACCGGCAGGCGATATATTCAAGGCTTTTAATATTACTTTAAACGAAAATGACAGGATAATATTCGGCGGCCCCATGACAGGCTCTTCTGTCTATTCAGAGAAGCATCCGGTTCAGCCCGACACCGATGCCATTATTGTCCAGGATAGAGATGACATACCTGTTATTTCAGATTACCCCTGCACAAACTGCGGTGACTGCATAAGGGTATGCCCGGCAAATATTCAGATTAATCTGCTTGTCCGGTTTCTTGAAACCGGTCAATATGAAGAAGCTGCAGATCAGTACGATCTGTATTCATGCATTGAATGCGGTCTTTGCAGTTATGTTTGTGTATCCGGAATGCCTATATTCCAGTATATAAGATCGGCAAAATATGAGCTTGACAGGGCAAATACAGCGGAGGCAACTAATAATGGTTGATAACAACAAATTCATAGTTTCTCATGCCCCTTTCTGGCATGATGGAAGCAGAATATCTACACGAAATTATAATATGGCGTTTGCGGCTTTCCCTGCAATACTGCTTGGCATTATTTACTATGGCATGCCGGCCGTCGGAGTTGTGTCACTTTCCATTTCCTCGGCAATTATTTGGGAATTTGTGTTCTGTCGTGTAACAAAATATTCAGTTACTATTGGAGACGGCAGTGCAGCCATTATCGGCATGTTATTCGGCATGCTTTTACCTGCAACAGCACCGTGGTGGCTTGTAATACTTGGAACATTTGTCGCCGTTATTATAGGGAAACAGATTTACGGCGGAATCGGAGCTAATCCTTTTAATCCCGTAGTCGTTGCTATTGCCATTCTCATGATATCATGGAAAGACATCTTTGATTTTAACGAAGCACTTATAAATTACGATTTCGATTTTGCCATGGTCTATCCCCTTGCCGCTCTGAAACATTTTGGCGTATCTGCTGTTGATTCATTCAGCATGGGTGATCTTTTAATGGGCAAACAGTCAGGTGGAATAGGTTCGACCTTTGGTCTTGGCCTTATTGCCGGCGGTATCTATCTCATTATCAGGGGAATCATCAGGTGGGAAATAGCTCTTTCCTTTTTAGCCGGCATCTTTATAACCGCTTTAATATTTAATATGGCTGATTCTGCACATTATGCAGGTCCGGCTGTCCATCTTTTTGCCGGCTACACTTTGATTGGCGCCTTTTTTCTTGCAACCGAAGATTCCTCTTCACCGGTCAATTTTATTTCAATGCTTATTTACGGCGCCGGCGCAGGTTTATTGACCGTACTCATCAGAAACATCGGCGTCTATGTTGATGGCGTGATCTTTGCGATCCTGATTATGAACCTTGTAAATCCGCTTTTAGATAAGATCAAACCAAAAGCGATTGGAAAGGTAGCTTAAAATGCGTGAAATAATAAAAATGATCGTTGTTCTAACTGTATTAAGCGCTTTCTCTGGGGGCCTTCTTGCCGCAATCCGCGGAGGAACAAAAGATAAAATTGAATACCAGCAGTTAGTGTTTGTTAAAGGACCTGCAATAAGGACTATTCTTGAGGGATGTTCCAACGATCCTATTGTTGACCGATTTAAAATCAAGGACGGCGATATTGAAAGAAGCTTTTTTGTAGGTGTATTCGACGGTAAAGCCGACACTGTGGCATTTGAAAGCTTTGGAAAGGGTTTTGGCGGTGATATCGGCCTTATGGTTGGTATAAACATAGATGACGACAAAATTATCGGCATGGGTGTAACCACCCACAGTGAAACGCCAGGCATAGGTTCCAAAGCAAAAACAGATCCTAAATTTTCAGATCAATTCAAGACATTGGGTTTGGTTCAATCTTTTAAGGTCAAACCTGACGGCGGAAAAATTGACGCCATATCCGGAGCCACTGTTACCTCACGAGGAGTTTGTGGTGGCATAACTGAAGCGGGTAGTGTTTATAAACGTTTAAAACCTCAGATTGCTGAAAAAATAAAGGAATTTAACTAGGGAGTAAAAGATGGCTAAGTCTATCACTCAGGAATTTGTCAAAGGTTTGTGGGATGAGATACCACCATTCAGGCTTGTGCTCGGCCTCTGTCCCACTCTTGCTGTTACTAAATCTGTAGAAAACGGACTGGGAATGGGCGTGGCTGTAATTTTTGTTCTGGTATGTTCAAATATGCTGGTTTCGTTGCTGCGAAACATAATTCCTTCAAAAGTAAGAATAGCCTGTTTTATCGTTATTATCGCCACATTTGTTATTGTTGTAGAACTTCTTATGCAGGCTTATACATATCCGCTTTTTTTAAAGCTTGGAATATTCATACCTCTTATTGTCGTTAACTGTATTGTGCTCGGACGTGCCGAGGCATTTGCATACAAAAACGGCATTGTCCGTTCAATAGTGGATGGTTTTGGAATAGGCACCGGTTTTACAATTTCACTGGTTGCCCTCGGTGCTTTACGGGAGGTATTTGGTAGCGGCACATTTTTGGAAATACCTGTATTTGGGCCATCCTTTCAGCCTTTTACATTCATGGTCGAGGCCCCAGGCGCATTTGTGTGTCTTGGGCTCATGCTCTGTATGATGAACATTGCGGGAAATAAATAGGAGAAAATCTAATGGGCGATTATGTACTCCTCGCTATAAGCTGCATACTTGTTAATAACATTCTGCTTGCCCAGTATTTGGGTTGCTGTCCTTTTCTGGGAACATCAAAAAAAATGGAGACAGCAATTGGAATGGGTATGGCTGTAATTTTTGTTCTTGTTATGGCCGGCGCAATAACATGGCTTTTAGAAGCATATCTTTTAAAGCCTTTTGGCCTTGAATATCTTAGAACTATTGCTTTTATCATTGTAATAGCCTCTCTTGTACAGTTTGTTGAGATGTTCTTAAGAAAGAGCATTCCAGCGCTATACAAAGGTCTTGGAATCTTTTTGCCGCTTATTACAACTAACTGTGCTGTAATGGGGGTTTGCCTAATAAATATCAATGAAGAGTATACGTTTGTGCAGAGCCTTGTTACATCATTTAGTTATGCCACGGGTTTTGGTCTTGCGCTTGTTCTTTTTGCTGGTGTGCGTGAACGCGTGCTTCTGGCTAGGGTCCCAAAACCGCTTCAGGACACATCAATCGGGCTTGTTGTTGCAGGAATGCTCGCCCTTGCGTTTTTTGCATTCAAAGGAATGGCTTAAAATAGTTAATCACAGGGGGACTTTTGCAAAATATATTACAAAAAGTCCCCCTGACTTGTTTGGAAAGAAAATACCGCTTATATTTTTACGCCGCACTAAAGTTTTAAAACCTAACTAAAACCCAATCTCTGACACCTAAACAGAAACGATAAAGGCTAATATTTTGGCAACTGAAGAAGGCATTATAACGAAAGTTTATTCTTCTACAGCGTGGGTTAAATGCACTAAATCCGCCGCGTGTGAGTCATGCTCGGCAAAAGGTTTCTGTGATACTGTGGGAGGGCCTGATGATGATCTGGAGGTGGAAGCGATTAATGCTGCGGGAGCAAAGGTCGATGACAGGGTTACTATCAGCTTTGAAACATCTTCATTATTAAAAGTGTCTTTTCTCGTTTATATGGTTCCGGTTTTATTTTTATTACTCGGCGTGATTATTGGCGATAAAATCGCGCGGATATTCAATTATGATCAGTCAATATTTTCGATACTTGTTGGTTCTTTATTTCTATTTGCCGCATTTTTCTTTGTTAAAACAAAAGGAAAAAATTTATCCAAAAAAGATGCATATCAACCCAAAATCATTAGAATTTTAAGATAGATAAATCATACACAATACATAAAAAAACGGGCTACCATCTTAAAGCGGGATACATTCGTGTATCCCCAAAAGTGCGCAATATTGTACAACTTATTTTTGAGCAAACCCTTAGATTAGGAACGTGGACGAAATAACTTCCCCAACTATGCATCACAGCTTCAGGCCGCCTTTGTTTGATCTCAAATCCCAAAAATATCAAATTAGCCCGCTATTCCATCAACTTTTGTGAAAGGCCAAATTTCCAATTTCTCACTTTAATGTTCCGTGAACGCTTACCACTTTTTATAAAAACTGGTAATAAATATTGACAATTTGTGTGCATACCGGTAATAGATATTATCGATTTGTGCTAAAACGGCGTGCAAACTCACCCGTTCTGCCGGAGGGTATATAATGCTTGAAACATTGAAAGAGATAATACTTGATTTTCAGGAAGAAAAACTTAATACCGGCGTAAAAAGGCATCTTGAGTACGAATACATAGAAGGAAAGGCCTTTGTATGCGTGGGCGTGAGGCGCTGCGGAAAATCAACCCTGCTTTATCAGATTATCGCTGCCCTTAAATCAAAGGGCGTTAAAAGGGAAAACATTTTATATCTGAATTTATTTGATGATCGTTTAAATGAAATCAGGCACGGCAACCTTTCCCTTGCGCTTGAAGCATATTACTCTCTTTATCCTGAAAAGAAAGGAACAGAAAAGCTCTTTTGCTTTTTTGATGAAATACAGGAGACCGAAAACTGGGAGCCTTTTGTTGACCGTATTTTAAGAACTGAAAATTGCTGTGTGTTTCTCAGCGGCTCTTCCTCAAAAATGCTTTCTAAGGAAATTGCTGCTCAAATGCGGGGAAGATCCCTGACGTGGGAGCTTTTTCCATTTTCGTTTAAGGAGTTTCTTGATTTTAGAAAGATAGATTACAAACTGCTGACTTCAAAGAACAGGTTGCTGATAAAAAGGGTTTTTGACGAGTATTTCATCAAAGGAGGGTTCCCTGAAGTCAGGAATGTTAATGATAAAATACGCATCATGATCCTTCAAGAATACTACAAAACAATTCTGCATCGTGATATTATAAACAGATTTGATGCATTACATCCCCGGGCGGTTATACAGGCCGGTTACCGCTTAATCGGTTCAATATCGTCTCTTTATTCAATAAACAGGATTACCGATTATCTCAAATCACTTGGGTATAAAGTGAGTAAAAACTTTGTGTCAGCTTGTATCAACTGGTTTGAGGATGCATATTTCCTTTTCTCAGTACCTATATTCAGCCCTTCTGTATCAAAACAGAACGCTAATGCAAAAAAAATATACAGCATAGATCATTCCATGACAGCTTCTGTTGCACCGAAAATAATGGCGGATAAGGGCCACCATCTGGAGAATATGATATTTCTTCATCTCAGAAGGCATTCAGACGAAATTTACTATTACAGGACTGCCAAAAGGCATGAGGTTGATTTTGTCTGGATAGATAAGGACTATAATAAAAATCTTGTTCAGGTGTCTCTGTCCATACAAGATCCAAAAACCAGAAGCCGTGAAATAACAACACTTTTTTGTGCAATGAAAGAACTTGGTCTTGCAACCGGAAAAATTATTACTTTAGATGAAGAAAAAATCCTGAAAGAGAGCGATAAAACAGTTGAGATTATTCCTGCCTGGAAATATCTTCTGGGATAGGTTAAAAGAAGTATGTCGAGGATTTTCGCGAATCCTTGATGCGCAAGAGATCGGCGCAGAGCAAGTAAAAAATCGCTCAATTTAGGTTGTAGAGTAAGAGCCCCGGGAAAACACAGAAATCGGATATTCAAAAAACTGATTTCATACAGGGGACAAAAATGGCTTTAAATTATCGTCATGACGATTAGGATCGTGGTATAATCCGACCCTGAAAACGACTTTTAAAAAGGGAGGGTCAGGTAAGCTCATTAATTCATAACAGGTCAAGGTATACATCACGCAGAGAAGGAAAAACACAAGCAACAGTAGTAGCTCTATTACAGACTGCGAGCCCTGCCTGCATCAATTTAAAACTTATCGCTGTAAATGACAAGCGACCATCCGAAGAGTTTGGATCTGTTCGAATGCCCTGTTTGTCCAAGAACGTAGTCGTGTTATTTTGAATAAGGAACGGGGACGAATTAACTTCCCCATGTAGGCGCACAGATTTGAGTCGAATTTGTTCGATCTCAGATCACAAAAGTTGAAGGAATAGCGAGCTATTTCAATATGTTTGGGGTTTGAGATCGGACAAAGGCGGCCTGAAGTTGTGATGCATAGTTGGGGAAGTTATTTCGTCCACGTTCCTAACGTTATACTACAATCAAAAGTTGTCTGTTTGTGAGGTAAAAATGCGAGGCGGAAAAGGTGCGGGAGCCGGCCGGAAAAGAAACCGGATCATTTGAGACGTGAACTTGTGACAATTCGATTACCGCGGTGGATGATTTTACAGCTCAAAAGCAACGGCGAAATTGGCTATTTGATTGAGAATCAATTGGCAAAAAGATTTTTTGGATTTGCCGGATGACTACGAAATAGATAGTTGAAATGGCTACCAACGTAAGGCGGGACAGTCTATAAATTCAATCTCTTAGCAACTCCTTAAATTTTGCTTGATTGTGGAATTGCCATAGGGCCAAAATGGCAAAAAGTGTCCCGGTTTAAGTT